>JBCCVK010000137.1:0-6615 GCA_039195495.1 Pseudomonadota bacterium | reverse complement strand
CGTCCCTTACTCTCCTCTGGGTGGTGGTCTTCTTACCGGAAAGTATGCTGACGGCGGAAGTGGAAGACTGCACGAGAATCCCCGCTATGCCGCGCGCTATGCGCCCCGGGCGATGCATCGAACGGCTGCGGATTTGAGCGTGCTAGCACGCGCGCTCGGCCTGCATCCCGCGACCTTGGCCGTTGCCTGGTCGGCCCGGCATCCGGGTGTGACCGCACCGATCATCTCGGCGCGCTCGGTGGAGCAGTTGCGGCCATCCCTGGCGGCGCTGGATTTTTCCATGGATGACGCGCTTTACGAGCGCGTCTCGGCGCTGGGTTCACCTCCACCTCCGGCGACTGACCGGCTGGAAGAGGCATGATCGACTTTCTGGTGATCGGCGGTGGAATCGCCGGTATATCGGCCGCGGCGCGATTGGCGCCGCATGGCGCGGTGACGGTGTTGGAGGCGGAGCGTCATCTTGGTTACCACGCATCCGGTCGATCGGCGGCGATGTTCGAAGAAATGTACGGCTCGCCCGCCACGATCACACTCAATCGCGCCTCCAGGGCCTACCATCGGGCGGGTGGTTACCTGTCAGATCGGGGAATGATGCTGATCGGAACCAGGGAGAACCGCGCAGCGTTCGACACCGATTTGAGCGCGATGCGGCTGGATGAGATCTCGGTCGACGAGGCGCGGAGAATGGTGCCGGTGCTGAACGCGGAGATTGTGACGCGGGTTGGTTATCATGCCGCGGCATGGGACATTGACACGGATCGTCTCATCCAGGATTTCGCCCGGGTCATACGCCGAAACGGCGGTGCGATACGTACCGGAATGCGGGTTGCCTCGCTGACACGGACCAAGAGCGGTTGGCGGGCGCAGGCCGGCGAACAGGTTTTCCAGGCACATCTGATCGTCAATGCCGCCGGCGCTTGGGCGGATCGGATCGCCGGGATGGCGGGAATCATGCCGCTGAGGATGCAGCCCTATCGCCGGTCGATGGCGCGAATTCCGGCACCGGGTGAACTGAATGTCAGCCGTTGGCCGATGCTGCTCGGCCCCGGCGAGGACTGGTACGCCAAACCCGACGCCGGCGCATTGTTGGTCTCGCCCGCCGAAGAGGATCCGCTCGACCCTCAGGACGTTTGGGCCGACGATATGGTGATTGCCGAAGGGGTGGCGAAATACGAGGCCCGCGTGACCGAGCCGGTAACGCGGATATTGTCCAACTGGGCCGGATTACGAACCTTCGCCCCCGATCGAAGGCTGGTATTGGGGCCTGATCCGTCGGAGCCGCGTTTTGTTTGGTGCGCGGGTCAGGGTGGTTATGGAATGCAGACCGCGCCCGCCGCCAGCCAGTTGCTGGCGGATTTGGTGCTGGGGCGTCGCAGCGAACTGCCCGCCGATATCGTGCTGGCCCTGTCGCCAAGGAGGTTTCGGAAATAGGCTGGATGCCGGCGCAGGACATGTCCGCATCGCGGCCGCTCATCCATCCTTTCGGATGGCTTCGTTCGCCGGATCGTAAGGGCTGTCCTCGACCACTTCGGCATTCCAAAGCCGGTCGTACATCTTGACCCGCAGCTTGAGGCCCGGTTCGGCCAGGTCGGGCTTGACATAGCCCATGCCGATGGACTTGCCGAAATGCACCGAATAACCGCCCGAGGTCAGGCGCCCGACGCGGGTGCCGTCCTCGGCATAGAGCGCCTCGCGGCCCCATGGGTCGGCATCCTCGGGACCATCGATCAGCAGGGTGCAGCATTTGACGCGAATGCCGGTCTCTTCCAGCCTGGCCTTGCCGTGGAAGTCTTTCGACAGATCCACGAAACGCGGCAGATCGGCCTCCAGCGGCGTCGCGTCACGGCCCAGTTCGTTGCCGAAGGCGCGGTACGACTTTTCCTGCCGCAGCCAGTTCTGGGCCCGCGCGCCCACCAGCTTGAGGCCATGGGGCTCGCCCGCCGCCATCAGCTGATCCCAGAGATTGTTCTGCATCTCGATCGGGTGGTGCAGCTCCCAGCCCAGCTCGCCGGTATAGGCCACCCGCACCGCGACGGTGGGCACCATGCCCAGTTCGATGTCGCGACACGACAACCAGGGAAAGCGTCTGTTCGACAGCGCCGTCTCGGGCTCGACATCGCGAATCAGGGTCTTCAGAACCTCGCGTGACTTCGGGCCGGCGATGGCGAAGACGCCCCATTGCGTGGTCACGTCATGCACGATCACCGGCTTGCCGCTGCGCGCCATGAAGTCCTCGGCCGCCTTTTGCAGATAGTCCGAGTCATAAGCCTGCCAGGCGCCGGCGGACACCAGATAGTACCCGTCGTCGCGGCGGCGGACGATGGTGTATTCGGTGCGCGTGGTGCCGTGGCCGGTCAGCGCGTAGGTCAGGTTGATCCGACCCGGCTTGGGCAGTTTGTTGCAGGTGAACCAGTCGAGGAACCCGGTCGCGCCGTCGCCCGACACGAAGTGCTTGGTGAAGGCGGTGGCGTCGATCAAGCCGACGTTCTCGCGGATCGCCCTGGCCTCTTCGACCGCATAGTGCCACCAGCCGCCGCGGCGGAAGCTGCGCGCGTCGTGATCGAAGCTTTCGGGCGCGCCCGGGGGACCGTAGTAGTTGGGGCGTTCCCAGCCGTTGACTTGCCCGAACTGCGCGCCCGCCGCCTTCTGCCGGTCATAGGCCGGCGCAGTGCGCAGGGGCCGCCCCCCCGGCCTTTCCTCGTCGGGGTGGTGAAGAATGTAGACATGTTCATACGCCTCTTCGTTTTTGCGGACGGCGTAATCCTTCGTCATCCAGTCGCCATAACGTCTGGGATCGAGCGAGGCCATGTCGATTTCGGCCTCGCCATCGACCATCAACTGGGAAAGATAGTGGCCGGCGCCTCCTGCGGCGGTGATGCCGAAACTGAAGCCTTCCGCCAACCACATGTTGCGCAGACCCGGCGCGGGGCCCAAAAGCGGGTTACCGTCGGGCGTGTAGCAGATGGGACCGTTGTAGTCGTCCTTGAGACCCGCGGTTTCCGCTGACGGAATGCGGTGGATCATCGACATGTACTCTTCTTCGATCCGGTCAAGATCAAGTGGAAAGAGGTCGGCGCGGAAACCGTCCGGTACGCCGTAGAGGAAGCGTGCGGGGGCGCCTCGCTCGTAAGGCCCCAAAATCCAGCCGCCACGTTCTTCGCGCACATACCATTTGGCGTCGGCGTCACGCAGCACGGGGTGTTGGGGATTGCTCTTCCGCCATTCGATCAATGCCGGGTCCGGTTCCGTTACCACATATTGATGTTCGACCGGGATCGCGGGAATTTTGACCCCCAACAGTCGTGCCGTGCGCTGTGCGTGATTGCCGGTGGCGGTCACGACATGTTCGGCATGGATCACGATCCGCTCGTCCGAAGGGGTCAGATTGCCCCCCCTCTCGACCATCTTGGTGCAGGTCACATCCCAATGATCACCGGTCCAATGAAAGCCGTCGACCTGCCATCTCCGTTCGATGGCCACGCCCCGCTGGCGCGCGCCTTTGGCCATCGCCATCGTCACGTCCGCGGGATTGATATAGCCGTCGGTGGGGTGATAAATCGCGCCGACCAGGTCTTCGGTGCGGATCAGAGGGTACCGCTCCTTGATCTGTGCGGGACTCAGCCATTCGTAAGGCACGCCGCAGGTTTCGGCGGTCGAGGCGTAAAGCATGTATTCGTCCATCCGGTCCGGCGTTTGCGCCATACGCAGGTTTCCGACGACGAAGAAACCTGCGTTCAGACCCGTCTCCTCCTCCAGGGTCTTGTAGAACTCGATCGAGTAGTCGTGAATGTGGGTCGTCGCATAGGACATGTTGAAATACGGTAAGAGACCGGCCGCGTGCCAGGTCGAACCGCTCGTCAATTCGTCCCGCTCCAACAGCATCACATCCAACCATCCGGCGCGCGCCAGATGATACGCGACCGACGCCCCGACGACGCCACCGCCGACGACCAGCGATTTGACATGGGTTTTCATGAGCCGATTCTCTCTATCACGCGCTTTGGCCCCAGATGATCCGATCCCCGCGCGCGGACGAAGACCCAACCGACGCTTGCTGACGGGAAAGCGACTTTGGCGACGCGCTTCAGTTCAATCGACAGCGGTGACGGACCCCAGCCAACGGCCGGACCGTGGCAGACGGGGGGCCAGGCTTCGATCGCGGTCCCGGCGCGTGTCGGCCCCGAACGTCATGCCAATCCCTGCCGACACGACCGTATCGGACAGGCTGTCCACGTTTCCGGTCGGGGTGGTCGTTTCATCGATGTTCAGCCGATTTACGCCCACATAGACGGACCCTGTCGCGTGATCGAGGAACCGGCGGGGAAACGGATGTTCCAGTTCAAGTTAGACGAACGCGGCTCGGCAGGATCCGGATTGAGGTCATCGGCATTCCGATCGCCGGCGGCGGGGCGTGCGGGACGACCGGAAAAACGGCACGACCCGCCGCCGGACCGGCATCACCAATGTCCGGTATTCTCCATGCTGGACCATGGTTCGGCGGGTTTCAGCGCATCGCCCATCTGCAGCAACTCGACCGAAACGTTGTCGGGCGAACGCACGAATGCCATATGTCCGTCGCGCGGAGGACGGTTGATCGTCACGCCATTGTCCATGAGATGCTGACATATGTCGTAGATGTTTTCGACCGAATAGGCGAGATGCCCGAAATGCCGACCGTCCGAGGGCAGGCCCTCGTCCCCGTCCCAGTTATGCGTCAGTTCGATAGGACATTCCTCTTGTCCCGGCGGGGCCATGAAGACAAGAGTGAAACGACCGCCTTCGTTATCCCAACGGCGTGTTTCCTTGAGACCTAGCAGTTCGTAGAAGCGCATTGAGGCCGCAAGATCCTCGACGCGCACCATTGTATGCAAATATTTGAGCTTCATGTCTTTTCGTCTCCGGCAATGAACGGATGCGGTCGGTGTTTTTGACCGCGCTCGCCGCCGCCGAAAGCAAGATGCGCGCTGCAAAACGAGGGCGCTCGATCCGGCTCGGGAACGGCCGGTCCTGAATGTAGATGAAACCTTCTCGTAGTCGAGACCATTGATCGAAAAGCACAGATTGTCGGCCCCATGTTCGCGGGTCGAGGAGGGGGCGGTCGGTGCATCGCATCGACGAAAGATGAGGCCGACGAGGTTCAGGGCATTCCGCTGATCTGTAAATATGGACTTTAACCTCAACAAAATGTGGAGCATCTTCGGATTTTCACAGCATATTGCGTTATATGAGCCACGCCGGAGAGAACAGGAGGAGATCATGCCGCCGACCCCAGAGCAGATTGCCGAGACCGCGGCGTTGCGCGCGACGCCGCGAAAGACCTTGCGCGCCGTCAGCGAAGGGCTGGAAAGACACCTTTATCTGACGCACGGGGTCCTGGATCACGGTTTTGTTCGGGTCATCGACTACATGGGTGACGATGCGGCGATCACTCAGGCTGCGCGGGTCAGTTATGGCAGGGGCACGAAAAGTGTTCAAAGCGACGAGGGGCTGATTCGGTATCTGATGCGCCACTGGCATTCGACCCCGTTCGAGATGTGCGAGATCAAACTGCACGTCAAATTGCCGATCTTCGTCGCCCGCCAGTGGATCCGTCACCGCACCGCCAGCGTCAACGAATATTCGGCCCGTTATTCGATCCTCGACCGTGAGTTCTATATTCCCGGGCCCGGCGAACTGGCCGCGCAGTCGGCCGTTAACAACCAGGGCAGGGACGAAGCGCTGGAGATGGACAAGGCCGTGCGGGTGCTGGATATCCTGAAATCAGACGCCATGCGATGTTACGATCATTATGAGGAGATGATCGCGCAGGACGGTCTGGCGCGCGAACTCGCCCGGATGAACCTGCCCGCCAATGTCTATACACAATGGTATTGGAAGATCGATCTTCACAACCTTTTTCATTTCTTGCGATTGCGCGCGGACCGTCATGCGCAATATGAAATACGCGTCTATGCGAAGACGATCTGCGAGATGGTGAAAGACTGGGTGCCCGTTGCCTATGCGGCATTCCAGGACTATCGCCTTGGCGGCGCCTTCCTGAGCGGAAAGGCGTTGCAGTGCATCCGCAAGATGGTGACCGGTGAAGAGGTCACTTTCGAAACATCGGGGATGTCGAAGGGGGAATGGAGGGAATTCGAGGGGATCATTCGGTAAGAGGGCCGTCGGCGATCCGGTGCCAGACCTTCCTTCCTGCCTCTCTCCTCGGGCGTCTAAGGGCCCGAACGTTCGTTCGGCACGCGTCTTCGATGCAAGACCGATCTATGATCTATGCTGCGAGAGGGGCGCGCAAGCCAGTGGCGACCCGTCGCGTCCCCGTCGCGAAGAATCTGCGCGTGCGGTCATGAACGCATATCCTGCCCGCCGTTTCAGGGCGAGACGACGCGTGGGCGGGAATGCCCGCATACAAGGCTGAGATCAGAGGGCCTTGAGTTCACTGGCCATTTTGCGGCCATCGCGGCCCTCGCTCAGTTCGTAACCGAGTTTCTGATTGTCGGCCAGGCCCGTCATCCCCGCGCGCTCCACTGCCGAGATATGCACGAAGACATCGCTGCCTCCCTCGTCGGGTGCAATGAAACCATAGCCTTTCGTGGTGTTGAACCACTTCACGGTGCCGGT
>JBCCVK010000136.1:0-6692 GCA_039195495.1 Pseudomonadota bacterium | reverse complement strand
GCCATCCGGATGTCCGAAACCTCCCCATTGGCATTTCACCGCCAGCATTCCCGCCTGCACCCGAAGCTCGCGGCTCAGAATCGATACGAGATCCAGATTGCCGCCATGCGAATTCACGATCACCAGCTTTTTCAGCCCCGCCCGCGCCACGGACAGACCGATTTCCGTCCAGGCCGTCAGCGCGGTCTGCGCCGTCAGCGTCAGCGTGCCGGGCGCATAGAGATGCTCGTTCGATTTGCCCACCGCCTGCACCGGCAATAGGCGCACGTCCAGATCCCGCGGGCACCGGGAACGCAACGCCGCCAGCATCCCCTCGGCGATCATCGTATCGGTACCCACCGGCAGATGCGGCCCATGCTGTTCGATCGCCGCGGTCGGAAGAATGACGATCGTCCGATCGGAAGACATCCCCGAAAACTCGCAAGACCGGTATTCCGACCAGGAAAACCGGCGCATCAGGAAACCTCTCTCAAGTTGTGGACCTCCGGTAAGGTGCAAGGGTGATGGCAGGATTGGAAGCGCGCCACATGATCCGCCTTTTTGAAGCCGCGGGAAAACCGAACGGCGGGCTCGAATGCAATCGGCGCATAGGAGCATAGCGAACGGATACGCCAAAAGTGAAGGTCGGACAACATGGCGAATGTATGGGAAACGTCCACGGTATCATCTTACCGATGCCGCAAGCAGCAATT
This sequence comes from Pseudomonadota bacterium, assembly GCA_039195495.1. Lineage (GTDB taxonomy): Bacteria > Pseudomonadota > Alphaproteobacteria > Rhodobacterales > Rhodobacteraceae > JBCCVK01. The sequence goes on along the minus strand of JBCCVK010000136.1, from coordinate 6,000 downwards.
GCGAATACGGATGTGTGGCTTGCCTTTTACGCAATCGGTCGACCCCCATCACCTCAACGATTTCGCCGTCCTTCATCACCGCAAGCCGGTCGCACATGTGACCGATGACGGGCAGATCATGCGAGACCATGAGATAGGTCAGACCGTGCTCGTTTTGCAGGTCGGTCAGCAGGTTCAGAATTTCCGCTTGAATCGAGACGTCGAGCGCCGAAGTCGGTTCGTCGAGAAGCAGGATGTCCGGTTCCCCGGCGAGAGCCCGCGCGATGGCCACTCTTTGACGCTTCCCACCCGACAATTGATGGGGGTGGCGAAAGCGGAAACGTGCGTCCAGTCCCACATCGTTCAGCAATTTCGACACCCGTGCGTCGATGTCCTTGAACCCATGCAGGAAAAGCGTTTCGGAAAGCACCCGATCGACCGAATGCCGCGGATGCAGCGAAGCGTAGGGATCCTGAAAGACCATCTGGACCATCTTGAAGAAAGCGCGGCTGCGGGATTTACCCCGCAGCGGAACGCCGTCAACGACGATCCTGCCCGACCAGGTCGGTGCGAGACCGGTCAGGGCGCGCAGAATCGTAGACTTGCCCGATCCGCTTTCACCGACCAAACCGAAACTTTCGCCCGCCGCGACGCTGAAATTCGCAGCGCGCACGGCGTTCACGCGCCCAAGGCCGTCCCCGAACCAAACATCCAGATTGCGAATCTCGATCAGGCTCATCGGACTCCGGTCACGCTCGGCATGTCTTTCCAAGAGGGATCGCGCGTCAATGTCTGAAGATGCTTTCTTGGCCGGTCGAGCCTTGGAAGGGAATTGAGCAGACCCCGCGTATAAGGGTGCTTGGCCTCGTGCAGCCTGTCGGCATCGCAGACCTCGACGATCCGGCCGAAATACATGATGAGCACCCGGTCGCAAAACTCGGAAACGAGGTTGAGATCGTGGCTGATGAAGATCAGTCCCATGCCGCGCTTCTTGACCAAGCTGTCCATGATATCGAGCACCTGCCGCTGCACCGAGACGTCGAGCGCCGAGGTCGGTTCGTCCGCGATCAGAATTCGCGGTCCGGCGATCAGCATCATGGCGATCATGACACGTTGTCCCATACCTCCCGAGATCTCGTGCGGATAAGCCCGCATCACGCGCTCGGGATCGCTGATCGACACGGCTTCGAGCATCTCGAGCGTTGTTTTCCGCGCCTCGGCTCTCGAGGTCCTGGCGCGCATCAGATACGCTTCCATGATCTGCTCGCCCACCCGGATCACGGGGTTCAGCGAAAATTTCGGATCCTGCATGATCATGGAGATTTGCCGCCCGCGCACATCGCGCATTTGCGGTTCGCTCGCCTGCAGCAGGTTGCGTCCCTCGAGCGAGATCCGATCCGCCTCGACGATCCCCGGGGGACGGATCAGCCGCAAAATGGCGCGGCCGGTCATCGACTTGCCTGATCCACTTTCGCCGACGATGCCGAGGCGCTCGCGCTCGAGCGAAAAAGACACCCCGCGCACCGCGTCGAAGACGCCTTGGCGCGTGGGAAATCTTACCCAGAGGTTCTCGACGTCCAAGCGGCTCATTGCCTGCCTCCAGCCTTCGGATCGAGCACGTCGCGCAGCCCGTCCCCGAGAAGGTTGAAAGCCAGGGAAACCGTGAAGATGGCCAGTCCCGGGACGGTTGCGACCCACCAGTGATCGAGGATGAAGCGCCGCCCTTCGGAGATCATCGCCCCCCATTCCGGGCTTGGCGGTTGCGCGCCGAGCCCGAGAAAGCCCAGGCCCGCCGCCGCCAGGATGATCCCCGCCATGTCGAGCGTCACGCGCACGATCAGGGAAGAGATACATAAAGGCCAGACATGCTTGGTAATGATCCGAAACGGTCCCGCGCCCTGCAACCGAATGGCCGAAATGTAATCGGCCGACCGGATCGTCAAGGTCTCTGCGCGTGCGATCCGCGCATAAGGCGGCCAGGCCGTCAACGAAATGGCCAGCACCGCGTTCTCCACCCCTGCACCCAGAACGGCCACGAAGGCGAGGGCCAGGACAAGTCGTGGAAAGGCCAGGAAGATATCGGTGATGCGCATCAGCAGCATGTCGATCCAACCGCCTGCATACCCCGACACCGTGCCGATCAGGAGGCCCGCCGTAGGCGCGATCAGCGCGACGATCATTACGATGTAAAGTGTGATACGGCTGCCATGGATCAGGCGGCTCAGGATATCGCGGCCGAGGCTGTCGGTTCCAAGCGGATGGCCCGGGCTGCCGATGGGTTCCAGTCGATTCGCGAGATCTTGAACGAACGGGTCATGGGGGGCCAGAAACGGTGCGAAAAGCGCCACGAGCGCCAGAAAGACGAGGATGGACAAGCCGAACATCGCCATGGTGTTCGCGCGGAACGACAACCAGCCTTTGTAAAGACCCGCCAGTCTCGCATGATGCCGCGAAACGGGCGCGTCGGTCAAAAGCCAGGCGCGCAATTTCATTCCATCGCTCATTTCGACCTCGGGTCGAAGATGCGGTAAAGCAGATCGGAAAAGATGTTGAGACAAATGAAGATCAGTCCGACCACGACGGTACCGCCAAGAACCGCATTCATGTCGGCACTCAAAAGGGCCGTGGTGATGTAACTGCCGATGCCGGGCCAGGAAAAGATGATTTCCGTCAGAACCGAGCCTTCCAAGAGGTTCGCGTAAGACAGGACGATCACCGTGACAAGCTGTACCCGGATGTTTGTGAAGGCATGCCCCCAGACGACCGCGCGTTCCGACGCCCCCTTGACCCGCGCGGTGATGACGTATTCGGCGCTGAGCTGCTCGAGCATGAAAGACCGGGTCATGCGGCTGATATAGGCCAGCGAATAGTATCCCAAAAGCGACGCCGGCAGCACGATATGGCTGAAGGCATTGCGAAACACCGCCCAATCTCCTGCCAGCGCGCTGTCGATCAGGATCATGCCCGTCACGGATGGCACGATGTCGACATAGAAGATGTCGAGCCGTCCCGGTCCGCCGACCCAGCCGAGGATTCCGTAAAAGACCAGCAGGCCCATCAACCCCAGCCAGAAGATCGGCATCGAATAGCCGACCAGCGCCAGAATGCGGGCGATCTGGTCGATCCAGCTGCCCTGTCGCACCGCGGCGATCACGCCCAGGGGCACCCCAATGACGATGCCGACGAAAACGCCGAGCGTCGCCAGTTCCAGCGTTGCGGGGAAAACTCGTGCGATGTCTTCGGCCACGGGCCGGGCATTGAGGAGCGACATTCCGAAATCGCCCCGGATCACGTCCCACAGATAGTATGCGAACTGTACGATCAAAGGTTTGTCGAGACCCAACTGCTGGTAGACTTCGTCATAGGTCGATTGCGAGGCACGTTCCCCCACGATGGCCAGGACCGGATCGATCGGCATGACCCGACCGATGATGAAGGTCACGAAAAGAAGCCCCAGCATCGTCACCGCCATGGAGCCGAGTGTCAGAAGCGTGCCCTTGAGCCAGGGGGCGAGAGGCGCGCGTCGACGCCTCTCCACCGTTTTTTCGGCCACGGCCATTTATTTGGTGACCTGCCAGTAAGACGCGTCCGTGATCGCCTGACCGGTCGAGAAGTTCATGACGTTATCGCGCATCGCGGATTGCTCGATCCTCTGAAACATCACGATGAACGGCGACGTGTCGCGGAATTGGGCCTGGATTTGCCGGTACATCTCGGTACGCACATCACGGTCATTTTCGATCACGGCGGCATCGACCCTTTCGGTCAGCCCTCCGGTGTCCCAGCCATTGCGCCAGGCCAAAAGCCCGGTGGCGTTGGCTTGATCCGAATTATCGGGATTATAGGCGAAGGTCCCCGCATTGGTGTGCGGATCGGGATAATCCGGCCCCCAGGCGCCAAGATAGACGTCGAGTTCCCGCGCGCGGTATCGTGCCAGGATCTGCTTGGCGGTTCCCAGGGTGATGTTGAGCGTGATTCCCACTTGTGCCAGCGAGTTCTGCATGGCCTGGGCGATTTCGATCCGCTCCTGCGCCTCGCGCACGCCGACCTCGATCTCAAGCCCGTCCGGCACCCCGGCTTCGGCCAAAAGGCGTCTGGCCCTTTCGATATCCAGACTGAAGGGATTTTCGTTCACCGCCCCCAGATAGGTTCGGGGCAGGAAATTTTGATGGATCGTGTATTGTCCGCTGAGAAAGCTGTTTTTCATCCCCTCGTAATCGACGAGGTATTTGAAGGCTTGCCGCACCTGTGGTTTGGACAGTTCGGGATGCTTTTGGTTGAGCGACATATACATCAGCCACCCCTTCAGTTCCTCGGCGATCACGATGCCTTCGACCGCGCGCGCGCCTTTGACGTCCTCGGGATTGAGATTGCGCGCAATGTCGATATCGCCGCGTTCCAGCAGCAGCCGCTGACTGGCGCTTTCCTGCACATGGCGCACGATCACCCGCTTCATTGCCGGCATGCCCAGATAAAAATCGGGATTTGCCTCTAAGCTGACGCTCTCGTTCGGTTTCCAACCGGTCAGTTTATAGGCGCCCGACCCGGCCGAGTTCGTTCTCAGCCAGCGATTTCCCATGTCGCCATCGACGTCATGCGCCATGACGGTTTCCTTGTCGACGATGCCGCCGATGGTGGCCGTCAGACAATTCAGCACGAACGAAAGCGCATAGGGCTTGTCGGTGGTAATTCGCACCTCGTCGCCCTCCGCGACGATTGTTCGCGCCACGTTGTCGGCGGTGAAACCGAATTGCGTGAGAATGAAAGACGGTGTTTTGTTCAGGACGACCGCGCGGCGCAGCGAGAATTCCACATCTTCGGCCCGCACCGGATTGCCGGAATGAAACGTCAGGTCCTTGCGGATGGTGAACGTGATGGTCTTGCCGCCGTTCGAAACCGCCCAACGTTCGGCGATCTCGGGCTGATAGCCCGCTTCCAGATTCATCGGATCGAGATTGACGAGCTTCTGATAAACGTTCCGGCTGACGTCGGAGCCCGCGAATTCGAAGCTTTCCGCCGGATCGAGCGTGGTGATGTCGTCGATGCGGCTCGCGATGACGAGAATATCGGCGGGGGTATCGGCGAAACCCTCGGGGGCGTCCGTCGTCGCGACGGCAAGGCCGAGGGCCGCACCGATCAAAAGTTTGTTCCAGGCTTTCATACTGTTACCTCTCCTGTTGCAAGTTCCTGATCCGCCGCCCTCTGGTCACATGCCCCAGGTCTTTTCGAGAACGCGCAGCCAATTGGCATGACACAGTTTCCCGATCAGCGGCTTGTCGTATCCATGTGCCGCCATCGCCCGTCTCAGTTTCGGAAGATCAGCGGCCGTGGTCAGGGCTTCCGGAACGACGGCCCCGTCATAGTCGGACCCCAGCCCGACACGATCCTCGCCCAGTTTCTCGATCAGGTGATCGAGATGGCGCAGCATCTGTTCAACCGGGACATCGGCCAGCATCCGTCCGTCGTCGCGCAGAAAGGCCACGGCGAAGTTCAGCCCCACCATACCGTCGCTGTCGCGAATGGCGGCCAGTTGATCGTCCGTGAGGTTGCGCGCGTGCGGACAGATCGCGTGGGCGTTCGAATGCGTGGCCACAAGCGGCTTGTCGGAATGGCGGGCGACATCCCAGAACCCGGCCGCGTTCAGATGCGACAGATCGATCATGATCCCGAGTGCGTTGCAACGTTCGACGAGTCTGCGCCCCCGGTCCGTCAGCCCCTCTCCGATGTCCGGGTCCGATGGAAAACGAAACGGCACGCAATGGCCGAATATCGTATCGCGATTCCAGACCGGTCCGAGCGAGCGCAGACCCGCGGCATGGAGCACGTCCAAGATATGCAGGTCGGGGTCGATCGCCTCTGCCCCTTCGATGTGAAAGACCGCCGCGGTGACGCCGAATGCGAACGCCGCCCGGATATCGGCGACGCTCCGGCACACGCTCACCGCGCCCCGGCATTCGAGATCGAGCAGCAGCGCCGCTTGCGACATCACGACGGACAGGGCGTCTCTCCGGTCAACGGGTT
>JBCCVK010000135.1:0-6706 GCA_039195495.1 Pseudomonadota bacterium | reverse complement strand
TTGATCAGATTGAGGTCGGCGTCGCATTCATCCGCTCCGTCGATCGTCAGATCCAGCCATCCGACCTCATCCAGCGACGAAACCGGCACGCCCAGTTCGCGGGCCAGTTTCTCGGTCCGCCGCGACGTCGCGACGCCGGTGATTTTCAACCCTTCCTGCCGAACGCGGTCCCCAAGGCAGCGCACCATCCAAGCGGCCGTCGAACCGGTGCCGAGTCCCACGCGCATTCCATCCCTTACGTATTCGACGGCCCGTTTCGCGGTCGAGTACTTGGCCTTTTCGGCAGGCGACATGCCAGATGCCATTCGGGCGCCTCCGTGTGTTGGTGATCCGAATATAGACCCGGGACCGATCGGTTGCGAGCATCGATTGACGTGCTTTTCTGACGAGGTTCCCCCGCAAGCGTCCGCGATCGCCCTGGAACGTCGTTTTTGGCCGCGCAAGATGCGATCTGCATACGAAATACGAAGAGGCATGAAGAACGGGATGGAAGGCGGGATGTTTCTCAGCGTGTTCGATGTGTTCAAGGTCGGTGTGGGACCGTCCAGCAGTCACACCATGGGGCCGATGGTGGCCGGCGGGCGTTTTCTTGAGATGATCCGCCAGGGATCGTTTTCGGTCGCGGGCCTCAGTGCGTCGCTGCACGGATCGCTGGCGTTCACCGGCCGTGGTCACGCCACCGATCGGGCGGTCATCCTGGGTCTGGCCGGTTTTTTGCCCGACAGCTATGACGTCGGAAGAGCCGAGGCCGCGCTTGCCGCGGTCCGCGATACGGGCCATGTCACGCCGCCGGATTTGCCTGCGCTTTCGTTCCAGCCCGCTATCGATCTGGTGTTCGATTACGAAACCCCCTTGCCCGGTCATGCCAATGGCATGATGCTGCGGGCCCATGATCCACAGGGCGATGTGGTCATGCAGGAAACTTTTTACTCCATCGGGGGCGGGTTCGTTCTGACCGAAACGGAACTCGAGACGGGCATTGTCGGCACTCAGCGGGAAACAAGGGTCCCTTTTCCCTTCCGCAGTGCCGCCGAGATGTTGGAAATGGCGCGCGCGACCGGCAAGAGCATTGCAGACATGAAGCGCGCCAATGAATCGGCCGTCATGGATCGTGCCGCCTTGCGCGCCGGGCTGGAACGGATCTGGCGGATCATGAACGATTGCATCGAACGCGGGCTGTCGGCCGAGGGTATTCTGCCCGGGGGATTGATGGTCAACCGCCGGGCCAAAGGCATTCACACGGCGCTTCTGGCCGAGCGCGGACTCAATCTGACCGCTCCGCACACCGTCAACGACTGGATGAGCGTCTATGCGATGGCGGTGAACGAAGAGAATGCGGCGGGCGGACAGGTCGTCACCGCGCCGACCAATGGCGCGGCCGGGGTCGTGCCCGCGGTGATCCGTTACTGGTTGGATCACGTTCCGGGCGCCGTGGATGAACGCGTCGGCGATTTCCTTCTGACCGCCGCGGCCATCGGCGGGATCATCAAGGCCAACGATTCGATTTGGGGGGCGGAATGCGGCTTTCTGGCCGTGGTCGGGAGTGCGGCGGCGATGGCCGCCGCAGGCTTGGTGGCCGTTATGGGCGGAACCCCCGATCAGGTCGAAAATGCCGCGGAGATCGCGTTGGAACATCACCTGGGCATGACCTGCGACCCGGTCAAAGGATTGGTGCAGGTGCCCTGCATCGAACGGAATGGATTGGGGGCGATCAAGGCGGTTTCGGCGGCCTCGCTTTCCTTGCGCGGCGATGGAACGCATCTGGTGCCGCTGGACGCGTGTATCGAGACGATGCGGCAGACCGGCCGAGACATGGGCGAGAAATACAAGGAAACCTCGCTGGGGGGGCTGGCGGTCAATGTTCCGAACTGCTGAGCGCGTCCCTCGGATCGCATGGACCCCGCCGGCAATGCGGGTACGAACCGCCTTCCGCGCCTTTTTTCGTTTTCCGTGACATGCCGCCTCCGGACCGTCGAACTGGGCGGGTGAGTGGACGGGCGGGCTTGCCCTTGGCGAAGCATGTCGCGCGAGACCGTTGCATATCATGTCCCGCACTGCGTGACCGGATCTTCCGAAGATTCGACCGGATCGCGAAATGAAGACATTCCGGCCCGCCGGACCGAATGCTTGCAATGTGCGACGATTCCGCGGGATGACGGCGGGAAGCTTCCAATGCTCTGGACGGAGCGCGATATCAGGAGAATGAAGATGGTCGAAATTACGGGAATCGGCAGCTTGGTCGTTCTGGCGCTCGATTTATGGGCAATCATCTCGATCATTGGATCGTCCGCGAAGACGGGCGTGAAGGTGCTTTGGTGTCTGCTGGTCCTCCTCCTGCCGATCCTCGGGTTCATTGCCTGGCTGCTTTTCGGCCCACGCTCCGACGGCCGTGTCACTTAGATCGGGCGCCGGATTCAGCGCAGCGGCTGTGACGGTATCGATATCCCGCGTCGATCAAGACTTCGGATAGGTTCCGTAACGGCGCCTGAACCCGTGTCCGGCGTTTGCGGACGCCGGGGAATATTTCCTGATCGTGCCGGAACATGCCGTGCCGCGAACCCCTTTACGGTTCGTCCATTTCCCGGATCCGGTCGGGCCGCCCCTCGTCGGGCGCGGGCGGATGAAACGGGCCGATATTCCCGGCCGCAGACCGCAGACGCTTTCGTCGAAGCGACGATCATCGGCGCGTCTGACGAAAATGCCGCCCGCAGGGCGGCATTTTTCCGGGTCGAGAACCGATATCAGTTGGTCGCGTCTTCGCTTTCGCCGGGTGCTGGTTCGGGGCTGACACTGACCAGATACGCATGGATATCCTCACCGCCTCTGCGCAGCTTGAAGGTCATCCTCGACCGCGCCGATGTGTCTTCCAGCGTCTCCTGAAGGAATTTACGCGGATCCACCACATATCTGGTGAATGTGTCGAAATCCCAGACCAGGCCGGCCTCGCCCGCGGCAACGAGGTCTTTGCCGTATCTGAAGTCCTCGCGAGTGCCGGCCTGACGGCCGATCACGTCCCACAGGTTCGGCCCGGTCTTGCCGCCCCTTAGGATCATCTCGCCGGTTTCGTCGTTCTGGATCATGTGGCAGGCTTTGCACTTGTTGAACTCTTTCATGCCTTTTTCGGCATCGCCCTGGACATGACCATCGGCCAGAGCCGAAGATGCCGCCAAAATACCGGTGGTCAAAGCGATTGCGTTGAATTTCATCGGTAATGTCTCCCTCCGTGTTTCCTACGGGAAATTAATGTTCTTTCAGGGCGGGTAAAGATAAATTTCTCGTGGTTCCGCAAGAACGGGCCGTCCGAATGCCGCCGGTCGGGGCGACATATGCCATCGGCCCGGAAAAGGGCCGGCGAAGGACGGGTATGGATGTGGGGCGCGCCCTTGATGTCGAGAAGAATCCGATGTCGGGAAAAGGCATGGCGCGATCGGCGGATTTTCCTCCATGGGCGGGGCGGCATCGGGCCGTCCGGTCCCATGCAGGCGCCGCCCGGAACGCTTTTACCGGCCCGGCGCCGGCTGCCCGGATTATTTCGCCGCCGGCTTCTTGACTTCGTTTTCCGGTCTTTCTATCTCAGCCCGGTTAGCACTCGCCGGTGACGAGTGCTGATTTTAAGAGAAACCTCGAACGAAGGAAGTTCTGAGATGGCATTGAAACCGCTTCATGACCGTGTGTTGGTCGAGCGCGTCGAAAGCGATGAAAAAACCGCTGGCGGGCTGATCATTCCGGACAGCGCGAAGGAAAAACCGGCGGAAGGTATCATCATTGCCGCAGGAGAGGGCGCGCGCAAGGAGTCGGGCGAATTGATCCCGATGGCCGTGAAGGAAGGGGACAAAATCCTCTTCGGCAAATGGTCCGGCACGGAAGTGACCGTGGATGGTAAAGAGTTGCTGATCATGAAGGAAAGCGACGTTCTGGGTATCTTGTCCTGAACCGTCCCGATCCAATCCGAAATTCCTATACTGAGGAGCTTGAATAAATGGCTGCGAAAGACGTCAAATTCGACTCGGATGCCCGCCAGCGGATGCTGCGTGGGGTCAACATCCTGGCCGACGCCGTAAAAGTCACGCTGGGTCCGAAGGGCCGCAACGTGGTGCTCGACAAATCCTTCGGCGCCCCCCGTATCACCAAGGACGGCGTCACGGTCGCCAAGGAGGTGGAACTGGAGGACAAGTTCGAGAACATGGGCGCGCAGATGGTGAAGGAAGTCGCCTCGCGCACCAATGACGAGGCCGGCGACGGCACCACGACCGCGACCCTTCTGGCACAGGCCATCGTGACCGAGGGCCTGAAATCGGTTGCGGCCGGCATGAACCCGATGGATCTGAAACGCGGCATCGATCTGGCGACCTCCAAGATCGTCGAAGCGATCAAATCGTCGGCCCGTCCGGTCAAGGACAGCGACGAGGTTTCGCAGGTCGGCACCATTTCCGCCAATGGCGAGGTCGAAATCGGCCGTCAGATCGCGGATGCGATGCAGAAGGTCGGCAACGAGGGCGTCATCACCGTCGAAGAGAACAAAGGGCTCGAGACCGAAACCGATGTCGTCGAGGGCATGCAGTTCGATCGCGGCTATCTGTCGCCTTATTTCGTCACCAATCCGGACAAGATGACCGCCGAGCTGGAAGACGCGATGATTCTGCTGCACGAGAAGAAACTCTCGTCGCTGCAACCCATGGTGCCGCTGCTCGAATCGGTGATCCAATCGGGCAAGCCTTTGTTGATCATCGCGGAAGACGTGGAAGGCGAAGCCCTGGCGACCCTGGTGGTCAACAAGCTGCGCGGTGGTCTGAAGATCGCGGCCGTCAAGGCGCCGGGTTTCGGTGACCGGCGCAAGGCGATGTTGCAGGATATCGCGATTCTGACCGGCGCTCAGGTCATCAGCGAGGATCTGGGCATGAAGTTGGAGAACGTCACCATCGACATGCTGGGCACCGCCAAGCGCGTTTCGATCACCAAGGACGAAACCACCGTCGTCGATGGCGCCGGCGAGAAAGCCGAAATCGAAGCCCGGGTGACGCAGATCCGCCAGCAGATCGAAGAGACCACCTCTGACTACGACCGCGAGAAACTGCAGGAACGGGTGGCCAAACTGGCCGGCGGCGTCGCCGTGATCCGTGTGGGCGGCATGACCGAGGTCGAGGTGAAAGAGCGTAAGGACCGTGTGGACGACGCATTGAACGCGACCCGCGCGGCGGTTCAGGAAGGCATCGTCGTGGGCGGCGGTGTGGCCCTGGTTCAGGCCGGCAAGTTGCTGGACGATCTGAAGGGCGCGAACTCGGACCAGAACGCCGGGATCGCCATCGTGCGCCGCGCCATCGAGGCGCCTCTGCGTCAGATCGCCGAGAACGCGGGTGTCGACGGCGCCGTCGTGGCCGGCAAGATCCGTGAGTCGCAGGATGCGACCTTTGGCTTCAATGCGCAAACCGAAGAATATGGCGATCTGTTCAAGTTCGGCGTCATCGATCCGGCCAAGGTCGTGCGCACGGCGTTGGAAGACGCATCTTCGGTCGCCGGCCTGCTGATCACCACCGAGGCGATGGTGGCCGACAAGCCCGAGCCCAAGACCGCTCCCGCCGGTGGCGCAGGCATGCCCGACATGGGCGGCATGGGCGGCATGATGTAAGCCGTTTCATATCGACCAGACAGTTTCGAGGGGCCCTTTCGGGCCCCTCGGACATTCTCGCACCCCCTGGGCTTTTGACCAGGTCTTTGTCGCGTGCGCATGATCCCCGCGCGCGCATCGATAATTTTCCGCATTTTTCCGCGACGCGCTTTCATCTCTGATCGGGGTCCCGGCGATTATGCCGGAACGGCCGGTCCGGTTCGGGGAATCCCATGCCTGATTTGGCGACGCTTGGCGCTTTTGAGCCGTCGGGTTCCGGGATCGGCGTCTTTTCGTTCCGTGTTGTTCCCGTTCGTGGACGTCTTTCGGCGCCGACGGGGTTCGACGGCCGTCAAATCTCCATCTCGTAGCGCATCGAATGATGCGCCATACCCGTATATGCGCGACGCCGTTCGGGACGTCTTGCCTGTCGGGCCGTTCGTCGCTCGGCGGGCGGAGATCCCGGGCATCGTGGCAGGATGGTCAAGGGGTTCCGCATGATACGGCATGACCGGGTTCGCGGCCATACGCCCGCCGCCTTCCTACGGCCTGTCGGCAGCGGCCGTTCCGGCCTCTGGCGTCGAGAATGGCGGCGTGGTAGAATATCCCGTGGCTGAAGCCTTCGAAGACATGCTGACCGGAGGACATCCCAATTCGCTTGGGAGAACAGTCGAGGTCGTCGATCAGGTGTTGGCGGACCCTGATCGCTTCGAGGAGGTGTTCGGGTGTTATCGCAGCGACGACCCGGTCGTTCGGCTGCGGACTTCGAGCGCGATGAAGCGGCTGGAGGCCCGGAAGCCTGACCTTCTCATTCCCCATATCGACCGATTTATCAAAGAGGTCGGCGCATTGAACCAAGCTTCGGCGCAATGGACCCTCGCGCGACTGTTCGGCCGTCTATGCGGCGATATGAACGAGCGTCAGCGCGCCGCCGCTTTGAAAATCATGAAACGGAACCTTTCAGACCACGACGACTGGATCGTTCTCAACGAGACCATTGAAACGCTTGCAGCGTGGGCCGCGAAGGATCCGGTTCTGACGAAATGGCTCAGACCTCATCTGGAGCGGCTTTCGTCAGACGGCCGCAAATCCGTCGCTTCT
>JBCCVK010000134.1:0-6750 GCA_039195495.1 Pseudomonadota bacterium | reverse complement strand
GCTGTCTTCTATGTATCCCCAAGGCATCCAACCGACATAGATCGACCAGGCGACTTTGAAATCCGTCCTTTGTTGCGCCGTGCCCGGCATCGTCGAAATCATCGAACCAAGACTGAAAAAAATCGCCGTCATAATCAGCTTGGGGGCGTATTTGGTCATACTTCGATCTCCGCTTCAGACACTTCAGCGGCGCGCCGGAAAGTGCCGCTCCGCAACAGATCAGGGATAACAGTGACGCCGCTGGCGGCGAAACACGCGAAGGATTGTACAGGCGCAACTTCGCGTTGCAACCGGGTTTCCCTGTTCTATCTATCCCAAAAAAGACAAACCCTTCGAAAAAGTCTCCGGGTCATTTTTTTCGTGCATTTTCAGGAGATGGTTCCGCGAAAGATTTTGATTCCTCCAAATTTTTTTGAAACTTATCCCGTAATTAGAAAAATCTTCCAACATCCTATGTCCCGTGAAGGATATTTTCGGGATTTTTCCATGATTTTTCATATAAGTGTTACCAAAGCCTTTCCGGCACCGGTCGTTGCGGCAGGCGGTTCCGACATTTTCGATCGGGGCGTGATTCCGATGTATATTTCGCCTGGAGCGACGGAGCCTTCCCGGGGCCGGATTTTGCACCTCCGCCCGGTACCGGTGAGGTGGCCGTCGCGCGGGCGATGCGCCGCCGCGGGATCGCATCCCGGATAGAGGTGACGGCGACCGGTGCGATAGGGAAACGTGCAGCAGGACATCGGACGAAATTCGGCCTTTCCCGTCGCGCAGGCTCGACCTCACGCCGATTTGATGTGACCTTCACCCGCCACCACTTCACGTTCGCGTCATTCTGACACGCTCGGCGTTTAGGGGCGCTGGGACATCAACACCGGAGATTTTCGATGCGACTTCTGAGCGCCTTTGCAATGTTTGCGCTTGCTCTGGGAACCGCGGTTCATGCCGAAACCTTCCGCTGGGCGGGGACCACCGATCCGCAGACCATGGATCCTCACGCGGTGAATTCCGCACCTGTTCTGGGTTTTCTCAACAATATCTACGAAGGACTCGTCCGCCGGGACAAGGGCATGCGCATCGAGCCCGCACTGGCCGAGAGCTGGGAACCGATCGGCGCGGGCGAAGGTTGGCGATTCAGGTTGCGCCGGGGCGTGAAGTTCCACGACGGCAGTGACTTCACGGCCGAGGACGTGATGTTCTCTTACCAGCGCGCCTCGTCCGAGCAAGCCGACACCGCGTCGTGGTTTGCATCCGTCAGCCAAGTGCGCATCGTCGACGACTACACCATCGATGTCATGACCAGCGCACCGAATCCGATCTTTCCGGATTCGATTGCGAACTGGATGATGATGGATTCGGGCTGGGCCGCCGCAAAGCGCGCCGAGCGCCCGGCGAGAAATGCCGAGAATCACGCCACGCTCAATGCGAATGGCACCGGCGCCTTTATGCTGACCGAACGTCAGCCGGGTTTGAAGACCACTCTGGAGCCTTTCGCCGGCTGGTGGGACGAGGCGGAGCATAACATCACCCGGGCGGAATTCACGCCGATCCAGAACCCCGCCACCGCCGTGGCCGCGCTTTTGGCCGGAGACGTCGACATGATCAATCCCGTGCCGATTCAGGATGCGGCCCGCTTGTCGGGCAATGGCGCGGTGAAAGTCATTCGGGGCATCGAAGCCCGCGTCATCATGCTGGGCTTTCCGCATCGGGCCGCGACGCTCAAATATACCGATCAGGCCGGTCAGCCAAATCCGTTCAAAGACGTACGGGTGCGCCGGGCCGTGGCCCATGCGGTGAACGTGCCTGCGATTTTGCAGACGATCATGCGCGGTAACGCCGAACCTGCCTCGCAACTCGTCAGTCCGGCAATGCGCGGCTACTCGACCGCCAATGCAGCCCGTCCCGCGTACAATCCCGAACGCGCCCGCGCGCTTCTGGCCGAAGCGGGCTATGCCGACGGATTTTCCTTCGGCCTGAAATGCCCCAACGACCGCTACCTGAACGACGAGGCGGTTTGTCAAGCGATCACCGGCATGCTTGCCCGGATCGGCGTGCACGCCGAACTTGACGCAATGCCGGTCCAGAATTACTGGCCGGAACTGCGCGCCGACAATTACGACATGTATCTTTTGGGCTGGTCTCCGGGCACGTTCGACGCGGAACACCCGATTCGCTTTCTGGTCGCGACGCCCGATACCGAAAAGAAACTGGGCAGTTGGAATTTCGGTGAATATTCCAACGCCCGCGTCGATGCGTTGTTGCCGATGATTCAGTCCGAGATCGATGATGACAGGCGTCAGGCGATGCTGGACGAGGTCGCCGGGATTTTGCAAGACGACGCGGCTTATGTGCCGATGTATGTCCAGCCGCTGGTCTGGGGCGCGCGCGCTGAGGTCGAATTGACCCAGCGTCCGGACAATTTTCTGATCCTGCGATGGGTTACGGTGAACTGAACGAGACCGCGGAAGGATCTCCGCTTGTCGGCGGCAAAATTATCGAACGAATGTGTTCTGCCCGCGTCCGGGGCGATATCGTACCCGCCTGCAAGCGGAACGGGGCGAAGACATCGCCATCGTCCGCTTTTCAAGTCGAAGCGCGTCGGATGGGGCGGCTTGGACATCCCGAAGAGAATTCGATTGCCTGTCACGCATAAGGTCAAGTCGCGCCGAAATCTGCGCGGCGATGGTCGTGTTCCTCGGGACCGCCGCGTCGGATCGTGGATTTTGAGGGTAGGCGGGTCATTGCCGATGTCGGCGTGCCTCTTGGGTCGTCCGGGGGGCGCCCCCATATCCTTCTGGACACATAGGAGGACATGACGAGATGCGGTGCCCGATCGATGGAACACAACTGGTGATGGCGGACCGGAACGGAGTCGAGATCGACTACTGCCCCGAATGCCGGGGCGTCTGGTTGGACCGGGGTGAGCTTGACAAGATCATCGAACGCTCGGTGGTACATGCGGCGCCGCGGCATGATAGTCGCGAGAGGGATTACAGGCGCTCGAAAGACGATTCGTATCGCAGGAAAAAACGCGGGGGATTTCTGGAAGACCTATTCGATTTCTGAACGCCCTCTCGATGCGCGACGACGGATGAAAGCGCCCGGACCGGCCGTTCTCGAACTCCGGCGGAGCATCCCCGTCGTCACGACGGTCAAACGGTGTCCGTTGGCGGCCGAACGATCTTTTCTTCCCTCGCTTCCAGTTTTGCCGGTGAACATGGCAGGTGCCGGTGGAAGCCTTTCCGGCACCTCTGAGATCCCCGGGGGCGGATTAAAATTCCCGGTTGCGAGATGATCAGCCGCATATCCGGATGGGAATCCCATGTCGGCGCCGCGTCCGGATATACCGACATCGTCATACGCGGTCCGACGGCGGCAGGACGCGTCGGCATCGCCGCGGGATCGCGGCCGGTCAAGATTCGCCCCCTACACGGAACGGTGATCCGGAAATGATCGCATGCCCATGTCGCGGGTGTTAATCTATCCGAAAATACCAGGGAGATCCGCCATGAAATCCATCGCTTCTGCGATGATCGCCGTCGCAAGCACGCTGGCGACACCCGTTTTCGCCCAGTCTGCCGGAGAGCGTATCATGGTCACGGGAGAGGCCATCGATACCTGGTGTTATTTTTCCGGCGTCATGGGCGGCGCCGAAGCCGTGCAGGGGTCGGCCCACCATACCTGCGCGCTCTGGTGCAGCGCGGGTGGCATCCCCGTCGGCCTGCTGTCCGAGGACGGCACCGTTTACATGGTGCTGAAGATCGAGAACGATGATGGCTCGGCTTCGGGTGATACGCAGCTTTCCATTGCCAGCCACACGATCACCGTCGACGGTCTGCATTATCAGCGCGACGGCATCGATTACATCGTCGTCTCCAAGGTTGTCGCTGATGAGGATATCCTCAACCGGAACCATGACGACTGGGGCGTCATTCCCGGCTTTGCCATACCGGAACCAAAAGGCTGAGGAGATCATGATGATGAAACGTATCGCGCTTGCAATACTCGGCCTGGCCACCCCTTTGTCCGCGCAGGATTTCTCCGAAGGCTCGACCGCCAGGTCCTGGAATCTTTATGCCGAGCAACCCGCGTTTTTCGAAGCGCAGGTTGTCGATCCGCTTTGCATGCTGGCCGGAGAGTGCGCCGAAAATTGCGGTGACGGACGGCGACAGTTGGCCTTGCTGCGTATCTCCGACGACGTGCTGGTTTTCCCGCTGAAAAATTCACAGCCTGCCTTTACCGGTGCGGCGGAAGAGTTGCTGCCTTTCTGCGGTCAGACGGTCGAAGTGGACGGTCTGTTGCTCGATGATCCCGATCTCAACGCCAAGAATATCTATTTGATACAAAAAATACGCTCTTCGGGGGCGGAGGAATGGATCAAGGCCAACAGTTGGACCAAGAAATGGGCCGCCAAATATCCCGAAGCCAAGGGCAAGGGCCCGTGGTTCCGCCGTGACCTGCGCATCAAGGCCGAAATCGAACGCGAGGGTTATCTTGGTCTCGGCGCGGAAGCGGATGAAGCTTTCAAGGCAGAATGGTTTCAATGATTCGGCGCGCCCTCGTCCTGTCGCTTGTCGGCACCAGCGCCTTCGCTCATAACGGCGTCGTACATAAATCCCCGGCTGAAGCGCGGGCACATCGGGCGCAAACGTCCACGCCGTCATTGCCGTCCGGCGCAGACATTCCCCTGCCTTTCGATCTGGGTGGGAGTTTTACCCTGACCGATCAGAACGGAGTGCCGCGCAGCGAGGCGGACCCCAAGGGACGGATGCAGCTTCTCTTCTTCGGATACGCCAATTGCCAGGCGATTTGCTCGGTGGCTCTGCCGTTGATGGCCGAAGCCACCGATGCCCTGGCGGCACAAGGCGTCGACATGCAGCCGGTCATGGTGACCGTGGATCCCGAACGCGACACGGTCGAAACCATCGGACCCGCCTTGGCCAAGCACCATTCCGATTTCGTCGGCCTGACGGGCGCGCCCGAGGAACTCGCCCCGGTCTATGATCTATTCTCGGTTGCGCATGAGATCGTCTTCGAGGATCCGGAACTCGGTCCCGTATACGCGCATGGCAGCCACATTTATCTGATGGACGATAAGGGGGCGGTTCTGACCCTTCTTCCGCCGATCCTGTCCGGTGACAGGGTAATAGAGATCGTGATGTCCTATGCGAAGAAAGCCGCGGGGAGTTGATACTCTTTCATTCCTTCATTCTCTATCGGTGGCTGAAACATACACAAACCTCGATCGGTCCGGTTCTTGTGGCCGCGTCCGTCAACGCGGTGGCGGTGCGGGGCACCCGCCCTGAGAGGGGGATTTGCCGGAAAGAAACCAAATGCCGATAGATGACGGACGATAGGCACGGCATATCCATGCGGGTCGATTTTCAGTTATCCGAAACGAGATATCTCAATTTTCTATCCTTCTGTTTTTCTGGCGTCTCCAAAACCCAAATCCCACAAGCACTAAAATCACCAGAATGCTTCCACCATAAAACAGTTGCGGCGTGGTTTCTGTTCCCAAAACGGAAAAACTGTGTCCGACGAGTAGAATTCCCATTCCCATTCCGGCCCGCTCAATGAAATATGAAAAGCTGATAACGCTTTCTTTCGCTTCGGGTGGCGAACTTTGCAGAATGGAATAATAAGCGGTCTCTGTCGAGCCGTCGAAAAAACCGGCGCAGAACCCCAGGATAAGCATAAGCGGCAAACCCGGCGCCTCGAATACCGCCAGAAACAGCGCGAATGTTATGATCAGACAGACATAGAAAACGGCCGCGATGGAGCGGCCATTCTTCTCCATCCAATGCAGGAGATTTGGCGTCGCGAAGGTTGAGCACATTTTACCCAGGCCCCAAAAGGCCATGATCCAGCCGAACAGAAAAGCCGGATTTCCTGCGTCATAGGCTTCCGATAAGATCGGAAATCCGACATTGTGCGTACTCGATCCGAAAGCTTCCGTAAATCGGGCGGCGATCACAGCGCCAAGGGCGATTAGCGAAACTCTGGCTGCCGAGATGAATTGCACCCAGCGGCGCTTAACGGAAGATGGCTGTGCGGCGTTTCTTGACGCAGCGGTGGTTTGCGTTCGATCCGACGTAAGGCGCCTGCCGGTGAAGGCGAAGATTATTGCCGCCAGTAGAAACGTGGCGCCGTCGAGCAAGAATATGATCTTGACCGGCAGCAGAACGTAAATGATCGAAGCGGTTATTCCCCCAGCGACGATGGCCACACCGCTGATCGATCCCAAGATCGCATTCATGCGATGACGCATCTCATACCCCATGAAATTGGGCGATTGAGACATGATGACGACAAGAAAACCGCCATGCAGCCCCCCGATGCAGAAAACGATCGGATAAAGTAGAAGCACGTCGGATGTGGCAGGAGACAGCACCAGAACGAACATGCAAAGCGCGCTGAGCACATCACAGAAGATCAAGATGCTGCTGGGGGAAAAATATCTGGAAGCGTAAGGTATGCAAAAGGCCCCGACAACCGAACCCGCCATTCGGCAGGCCAGCAGAAGGCCCAGCGAAAAAGGGCTTCCGGTTATGCTTAGCATATAGATGCTTATGATGATCGTATTGATCGCGGCGCTGATGTCGGAAAGCGTCTTCGCACTCAACCAGAACCAGAGCACCGGCGATCCCCAGGGGCCTTTCCGCGGCGATACGGCAGTCATTCCTCTTCGGATGTCCTATCGACGCCGATGACGATCAAGTCCCGATGGGCCGGCGCATCGGGATTATCCTG
>JBCCVK010000133.1:0-6782 GCA_039195495.1 Pseudomonadota bacterium | reverse complement strand
GGTGTTCGGGCTGGCGCATTTCGATCCCGAGGCGAAAACGAATGTCTGGCCGATCATCGCCGCGACCGGTGTGTTCGGGCTGGCGGCCGCCGATCTGACGGCCCGGACGGGCTCGATCGGTGCCGGATGGGGGCTGCATTTGGCGAACAACCTCCACGCAGTCGCGCTGATTTCACTGCCGGGACCGCTTTCCGGACTGGCCCTTTACGTAACGCCCTACGCCGCCGATGCGCCCACGCAACCGCGGCGTGATATCCTGATCGGAACCGCCCTCATCGTCCTGTCCTGGCTCTTGTGCCGCATCGCGATCGCCCGGTTGAACCGGACGCGAAGATGACGGATCGCGGCCGGGATCCGCGCAAGGCGCGCCTCCCGCGGCCTCCGACACCGACCTTCGCGCCTTACACGGCGTCCAGGGCGTGTTCCCGGTTTCCCGAAGCGGCGTGCCCGGTCCCGTCGCCGATTGCATTCCCCGGCGGTGCCGATTATCTCAAAGCCCATTGGACAAGGGGGCCGTGTCATATGAACTGGATTTCGAACTACGTCCGGCCCAAAATCAATTCGCTGCTGTCGCGCCGCGAAATGCCCGAAAATCTGTGGAGCAAGTGTCCCGAATGCGGTGCGATGCTGTTTTACCGGGAATTGGCCGAAAATCTGATGGTTTGCATCAATTGCGACCACCATATGACCATCGCGCCGCGCGCCCGGTTTCAGGCGCTGTTCGATGGCGGTATCTTCACCGAGGTCAAGGTTCCGGCGCCGGTAATCGATCCGCTGCATTTCCGCGATCAGAAACGCTATCCGGACCGGTTGAAGGCCGCGCAGAAAAGCACCGCCGAGGCCGAGGCGATGCTGACGGTCGAGGGCGAGATCGGCCGCACACCCATCGTTGCCGCCGCACAGAACTTCTCTTTCATGGGCGGGTCGATGGGCATGTATGTCGGCAATGCCATCGTCGCGGCCATCGAGCGCGCGGTGGAGCTGAAGCGCCCCTTCGTTCTGTTTTCGGCCGCGGGGGGCGCACGGATGCAGGAAGGCATTTTGTCGCTGATGCAAATGCCGCGCACCACGGTCGCAGTGCAGATGCTGAGAGAGGCGGGACTGCCCTATGTCGTCGTTCTGACCCATCCCACGACCGGAGGCGTGACCGCTTCCTACGCGATGCTCGGCGATGTGCATATCGCCGAGCCGAACGCGCTGATCTGCTTTGCCGGGCCGCGCGTGATCGAACAGACGATTCGCGAAAGGCTTCCCGAAGGTTTCCAGCGCGCGGAATATCTTCTGGATCACGGCATGTTGGATCGGGTGACCCATCGCAAGCGGATGCGCGACGAATTGATCGTCATCATTCGGATTCTCATGGGGCTTCCGAAAGCCGTGGCGGGCGATCTACCCGCGCCCGATGTGGTCGAGGAACGCGCGACCGATGAGACGTCGGAGCCGCGGGACGGTTCACCGAAAGCCGGCGAGGCGTGAGCGCGCCGGAATCGGACCTCATTCTCGAGCGGATGACGGCCCTCCATCCAAAGATCATCGACCTCACGCTCGACCGTATCCGGCGCCTGCTGGATACGCTGGGTCACCCCGAGCGGACCCTGCCGCCGGTCATTCATATAGCCGGAACCAACGGCAAAGGATCGACGCTTGCCATGATCCGCGCCGGCCTCGAAGGCGCGGGCGAAATCTGCCATGCCTATACGTCTCCGCATCTGTCGCGATTTTGCGAACGAATCCGGCTGGCCGGGAACCTGATTTCGGAATCGGCTCTGGCTGCGGTTCTGGATGAATGCTATTCGGCCAATGCTGGACGTCCGATCACCTATTTCGAAATCACGACGGCCGCCGCGCTGCTGGCGTTCGCGCGTGTGCCGGCGGACTGGACGTTGTTGGAAGTCGGCCTCGGTGGCCGACTTGACGCGACCAACGTCGTCGAGGCGCCCGTATTGACCGTGCTCGCTCCGGTTTCCCTCGACCATCAGCAATTTCTGGGGGAGACATTGGCTGAAATCGCCGGTGAAAAAGCCGGAATTCTGAAACCTGGCGTGCCCTGCATCGTAGGTCCGCAGGACGTCGAAGCGCTTGAGACAATCAAGAGGCGGGCGGGCGCTCTCGGCGCACCGCTTCTGATCCATGGCCAGCATTGGCGGGTTTTCGAAGCGCGGGGGCGGTTGAATTTTCAGGACGAAACCGGTTTTCTCGACTTGCCGCTCCCGGTCCTGGCCGGGGCGCATCAGGTGCAAAATGCCGGTATCGCGATCGCTGCGCTGCGCAAGCTCGGCAAGTCCGAGCGCGCGATAGAGGCCGCGCTTACCCGAACGGTCTGGCCCGCGCGCCTTCAGCGTCTGCGCACCGGTCCTCTGGTCGCGGCTGCAGGTTCGGCCGAGCTTTGGCTGGATGGCGGGCACAACGCGGCCGCGGGCGCCGCGCTGGCCGAAGCTTTGACGCGGCTGCCGGCCCGGTCGGTACATTTGATCTGCGGTATGCTGAATACCAAGGACGTCGTGGGGTATCTGCGCCCGCTCGCACGGGTTGCGCAATCGCTGATCGCGGTTCCGATACCGGGTGAGGCAGCCGCGTTTGCGCCCGAAAACATAGCCGCGGCCGCGCGGCAGGCGGGGGTCGAAGCCACGACGGCGCCATCGGTCGCCGACGCTCTGAACCGGCTGGTCGCGCAAGCATCTTCCATTCGGATTCTGATCTGCGGCTCGCTTTATCTTGCGGGGCAAATCCTTGGGAAAAACGGATGATTCGCCCCGGCGTGGCGGATATTTCGTGCGCGTCCGTCGAAGCCGACCTGACCGGGCCGCTTGGTATGGGCTAAATGTCCATTAAAATAGGCGGAGACTAAGAGACGGGTTTATGGGTAAGCGGCGGAAGCGTCGCACCTGGCCCGATGACGCGACGCGGGAGATTTGCCGGCAAGACGATTGCGCCGGGTGTTTCAGTGGCGCAGATCGCGCATCGATACGCGCTGAACGCGGACATGCTCCATATTTGGCACAAGGACCCGTGCCTGGCGCCGCCGGAAGACGACGATGCCGAAGCGCCTTTTATGGAAGTCGCGTTGGGCGCGTCGGTTTTGCCTGTTGCCGTCGATGCCGCCGGCGAGGCTTCCGCCGATCTGCTGTCTGCGCCGCGCGGTGGATATCTTGCTCTCGGATGGCCGTCGCGTTCTGATCGAAGAACCAACATCTCTTCTGGTCGTCGTTGGGCTGGTTCAA
Organism: Pseudomonadota bacterium; assembly: GCA_039195495.1. Classification (GTDB taxonomy): domain Bacteria; phylum Pseudomonadota; class Alphaproteobacteria; order Rhodobacterales; family Rhodobacteraceae; genus JBCCVK01. The sequence goes on along the minus strand of JBCCVK010000133.1, from coordinate 3,561 downwards.
GGTCTGACACCTGATCCCGTTTCCTCCGACACGGGCTTGGCTGGCAGCAGGGGTGACGGATATGCGGCGCAAGGTCGTGGATGTGGACGTGGTCGCGGTTTTCTGCCGCTTCTTTGATGGGAGTCATTGCAGCGCAGGAGACGCGCTATGGGACCGAAACGCACGGACGAATTCCGTGCCGATGCGGTGCGGCTTGCGCCGACCGGTGGCCTGACCCGCAAACGGGTGACCGCGGATTTGGCGTTGGCCTGTCGACGCTGAACGAATGGGTGAGCGCGCATCGCGGCCCCGATGGCATGTCTGACAAAGACCTGGACCTTTCCCGCGAGAACGAGCGGCTTCGACGGGAGAACCGTATGCTTCGGGAGGAGAGGGATGTTCCAAACTGAACCGGATCGGAAAAGGCCCCGGTGGGGCGTTTTCCCGGGGAAGGCAACGGTGTTCTTCGCGGGCCAAAAGCCATGAGGTTCCGGTTCAGCGAAGAACACCGCGATGCCAACGCGTCGATCCGCGGAACGCGCCATCTTCGAATACATCGACGGGCTCTGACGATCCGCGCCGTCGGCACGCGGCATCGGGATGGAAAAGCCCCGTCCCTTCAAAGAAAGTCGCCCAAACGAGCAATCAGAGTGGCACGAAAACGGGACAGGTCCATTCAGCCTTTGACGCGCCCCGGATCCAGGTCCAACTGAACCCGGAAGGGGGCCTTTGGGGCTCTGACGCCGGTGAGTGCGCAGTTGGCCGGCGTGGTATCGAACTTGCGGGCGCTGTTCACACGCTTGAAGAACCGCATGCCACGCATGATCTTCCGCCCCTGATAAACGGCGTATATGTCGCCCACAACGGTCGCGGCTTGTTGCTGAAACTGCATGTCCGGATAGGTGACCAGCCCACAGATCGCAATCTGTCCGTCTATCGCGGTCGAAGCCCAGCGAACCGTGAAAGCGGGGCGTGGAAGACCCGTAAATCGCACACTGCTCTCGGCGAAATCCTGCTTCAAAAGCATGGTGCGCACGACTTTGGCCGACTGGCCGGCGCCGGGCCCCGCAAGGCCCAGAGAGACAAGAAGCGCAAGATAAAAAATTCGGAACACTGGCATCGGCTTTCCTCGGAATTGGATTTGGACGGGAACGGCGATAGGGTAGTTTCGCTCAATAGGCAACCCTAATTATAAAGATATACGAACCGATTCAGCGCCAGGTTTCTTCCCTATTATTACGGCCTGTCGAAAGGCCCTTGAGGTCCCATGGGGGCTCGGCGCAAGTCAGTTCCCATGCACAAAGTCAGGGGACCCCAAAGGCTCCGCATGCCAGCGGACAGGTCCCGGTCGAAACGGACGATTCGCTTCCGAAGAATTTCGAAGAACGGGTGCGACTGGCATCGAAAACATCGAGCGTCGGCTGACTGCGCCCGACATGGAATTGGAAAACATTCCCGCCGGACCATCGGCGCGCCATACGCCGCGACCGGTGAAAACGGCGGGACGCGCGCCTTTGGAAACGATGGCGACGCCGGATGGCGGCGGCATGAGGACATTGCCTTTATCCAACGTGCGATCCTGCCGTATATGACCGGTGGAATACATCCGTTCACGGCGGCGCCAAGCGTCACGTATCGTCGATTTTCCTCAAGACCTCTTCGGTATCTTGCCCGAAGACCGGTGGCGCATGCCGGTAGACGACCGGCGTCTTGGAGAGCTTAAGCGGATTGCCCAGCAGGCGCACCGGGCCCGCTTCGCCGTTCATCTCGATCGTGGCCTCGCGCGCCAGGGCCTGATCCGAGCCCAGGGCGCGATCGAGCGTATTGACCGGCCCGACCGGCACCTTCACGGCTTCGAGCCCCGCGATGACGGCATCCAACGTCCGCGTCTTCAGCCGCGGCGCGAGTTCGGCCATCAGTGCATCGCGATTTTCGATCCGCTTCGGGTTGGTGGCGAAGCGCGCCGCATCGGCCAGGGCCGCGCAGCCGAGAAAACCGCATAACCTCTTGAATTGCGCGTCGTTGCCGACCGCGATGATCGCGTGGCCGTCGGCCACCGCGAACACGTGATAGGGCACGATGTTCGGATGTCCGTTGCCGCGCCGTTCCGGGACGCGGCCGCTGGTCAGGTAATTCACCCCCTCATTGATCAGCCATGCCATCTGCGTGTCGACGAGCGCCACGTCGATATGCTGGCCCTCTCCCGTGCGTTCCTTGTGACGCAGCGCCGCAAGAATGCCGACGGTCGCATACATGCCGCACATCACATCCGCGATGCCCACACCCACCTTCATCGGCGCCCCCCGGGGGTCCCCGGTCAACGACATGATCCCGCCATAGCCTTGCGCCATCAGGTCGTATCCGGGTTTTTCCCGGTTCGGTCCCGTCTGCCCGTAGCCGGAGATCGAGCAATAGATCAGCCCGGGATGCCTGGTCAGCAGGCTTTCGTGATCCAATCCGTATTTCGCGAGACCACCCGGTTTGAAATTCTCGATCACGATTTGAACCCGGGCCGACAGGCGGTGGATTACATCCTGCCCTTCGGTGGTGGCGATATCGACGGCGACGGAACGCTTGTTGCGATTCGCCGACATGAAATAGGCACTCAGGTCGGTGTCGTCGCCTTCGGCGTCCTTCACGAAGGGTGGCCCCCAACTGCGCGTTTCGTCCCCTCCGGTCTTCGGATTTTCAATCTTGATGATCTCCGCGCCGAGATCTCCCAGAAGCTGGGTGCATGTCGGGCCGGCCAAGACGCGAGTCAGATCGAGAACCGTGATTCCCTCCAATGCACCTGGCATTTCAAATCCTCCCGTCATAGGCTTGGCGGTCGATCATTGCACCGATCACGCTGAAGGTGTCCGCGCGCAACGCCGATTGCAACGCGATACGCAATTCCGCCCGGTCGGTCACCGTGAAGCCCTGTCCGCCGAAGGCCCGGCCGATGGCCGCGAAATCGTGTCGACCAAAATCGACGCCGGCATTGACCATCTGCCGCTGCCGCTGTTTTTTTTCGATCAGCGCCAGCGAGGCGTCCGCGAACACCACGAAGATCGCTCGCGTTCCCAATTCCCTGGCGGTGCCAAGCTCGCCCGCCACCATCAGAAAACCCGCATCACCCGAAAAACTGACCGTGGGCCGGTCGGGCCGCACATGGGCCGCGCCGATGGCCAGGGGCACGGCGCATCCCATCGTGCACAGCCCCGAGGACTGCAACAGTGTTCGCGGCCCAGGACATGACCACATCTGACTCAGCAGGATACGATGCGCCCCCGAATCGACCGTGGCCACCGTTTCGGGCGGCAACGTCTTGCGGCATTCGTCCACAATGGCCGCGGGCCCCCAGACATCGTCTCGCGGGAAGGCCCGTCCGAGCGCCGCCTGCAGCGCCCCGACTTCATCTCCGCTCCAGGTTTTTCGTGCTTTCACGCCATCGGACAGCGCCTCCAGCGTCGGTGCCACGGCGGCCACGAAGCTCACACCGGAGCGATGCATGTAATGGCTGTTCGATGCATGGGCGATGTCGATAACGGGCACTTCCGCCGGATCCCAAACCTCGCGCCAGCCGATCCGCATCTCGATCGG
>JBCCVK010000132.1:0-6788 GCA_039195495.1 Pseudomonadota bacterium | reverse complement strand
CCCGGCCTTCCCCTTGAGGCTTTCCCATCGTGTCCTCCGCATCCTCCATCATGAGACGGCGATAGGCCGGCGGAGAGACGATGGCGAGAAGACCGATAATCGCGTTCTGCATCCGGATCGCAGCGGTCGGATCGCCCTCGGAAAGCTCTTCGTTGATCGAAAGATAGATGTCCTGATCGGTCACGTCGGCGCCGGCATACCGGAGTGCCGCGCCATAGGCGGCAGAAAGACGGGCATAACCCGGACCGCCCGGGCGCATGAGAGAGAGAACAGCGGGAGTTCCCTTGGAGTCCGAAAGCGCGTCCTCGATCTCGGCGATAAGGCGGAGTTGATCCTCCGCCTTGACCGTAAACGAAGCGCCGCGCCATGTCAGAGTTACGGGCTCGAAACCTTTCATGAGATCACGGGGCCGCCTGGGTCAGCGTCCACTGTCCCGAGCTCTGGAAGGAGCCGGAGAAAGTCGAGGCTTCCTTATAGTCCTCGCCCTCGGAATAGTCCGAGAAGAAGAACGTCCCGGTAATCGAGTCACCGTTGGCGAGATCGATCGAAAGGTCAGAGATCGTCCACCCAGTAACGGGACCGAGGGCGATGTCCCGGAGGGCCTGATCTTTCTCGACGCCATCGACGTTGAACGTCAGTTGAGCCGACGAGACCTTCTCGGCCATAAGCTCCATATAGCCGGCCGAGCTTTTGTCGGAGATGTCGATCGGGGTTGCGTTCCGGGTGAAACCGGTGACACGGACGCCGGCGACGGGCGTTGCTCCAATGCGGAGAACACCGTCCTGTCCTGCGGATGCGGGCATGTTGTTTTACTCCATGAGAAACGGCGCCCCTCCCCGGCCGGGACGCGCTAATGGGTTGATGTAAAGGGGATCGGCCGGGCGGGCCGAGGATTACGCGGGCTCTACAAGAGCCCGGAAAATGCAAACGCCGTGGCGAACACCATCGGGATCGCGACGAAGGTTTGAAGAGGCACGTCGCATCATGACAAGACGATGCCCCGTGATGGCGAAACTCCCACGATGGAGAAGCTCTTTCAGGCGCTTCTGGATCGCGCGTGCCTCTTCGTTCCCCGGTTCAGCGGAGAATGTGTGGATCATAAGGGCGACACTCCAAAGATCGGAGTCTTTCGAACCGTCGTCTCTCACGTCCATTTCACCGAGATCGACACGCGGAAAAATGGCCTCGGCGTCGTCGCCGTCGCCCTCGGGACCAGTATCCGAAACCGTCACACCGAGCGTGGTGAGTGTGGCGTCACCTGACAGAAGCGAGAAAAGCGCGGTCTGAAACTCGTCTTCCATGTCTCACCTTCCTTTCTTCGTCTGGCGCCTCTTGGCGCGGCGGATGGCGGCCTCGAACTTTTTCACGAATTGCTCTTTTAGGATCGCCGGCAAGCGGAGTTCAATCTCGTGAACCGATGGCATGACGAACGGCGTCGCGCCGTGCTTCGAAGTGCCGCGTTCATGAAACGCCCAATAGAATTCCTCGGACACCACGTCGGATTGAATTCGGCCGAAACTCATTCGACGACGCTTTGTCTTGATCCCCTTCCGGAGAGCGCCCTCGTCTTTCGGCGCATTCTTGCGGATCAGGTTCCGAACTTCACCGGCGACGCCATGAACCGCGGCACGCTGAATGTTAAGAGCGTGGCGCGGCGCAATCTCATCGAGAAGACGTTTCACATCGTCAGTGCCTTTGACCTCGATTTTCACGGCGCGATCTTTCCAGAGGTTGCCATGATCTTCTGATAGAGCGCGCGAGCGACCGGGCGACCGATCGAGACAACTTCCCAGACTATCCCGCCCCACCTTATGCGACAGGTCGTTGAAAGATCGGATCGCGCGCGGATCACAAACTCCGCCTTTTGCCGCGCCACTTGTGCCCCGCCGACACTTCCTTCGTCACCGGCAAGAAGCGTGACCTTGGCCCATGGCGAAGGGTCACTTGTCATCGGAGCCCATGAACGGCGCTTGCCGCCGGAGCCATCAGGCGTAAGGACCTGGCGCTCGATCTCGATCTTCTGATCAAGTTTGCCAATCATCCGAAAACCCTCGTTCGATGAAGATCGATCAAGCGTTCGACGCCGATCGGGATTTGAGATGCGATCGTCCCAATAACCACCTCGTCGCGGACTTCGAACCGATGGGCGGCAAGAAGTTTGACGGCATGGCGAAGGCCGGGCGGGACCGCGGCGGCGGTGGTGCCAAAGCCGGCCCGATAGACGACACGGACCGCGTCAGGGCGATCGGCAAGACTGCCCCACGTGCCGCGAACACATGCGCGTTCGCCGTCGGAGAGAAGTGTGAAATCCCCGACATCTTGTGCCTCGACGGTATCGTCGGGCCGGACGAGATTGATCGAGACAAGCGAGGTCGCGGGGCCGATATCAAGATCGAGATCATCGCCCCAGAACCGCGGCCCGGTGAGAGTGTATTCCGCCTCGACCATCGCGCGGCCGAGAAGCCCGGTCCCGTCGATCTCGTCGATCGCCGTTTCCAGAAGGGAATCGAGGAGAGCATCCTCGTCAGTAGACGTGATCCGAAGATGCGCCTTGAGCTCGTCGCGGGTGACGACAGAAACGGCGGGGGCAGCGGTTTGACGGGTCGGCATGGGTCCGGCCTCCAAAGAGTGGGACGTTACTCGGCGATGTTTGTTTCAGGGGTGCGCGGTGGGAGAGCGGCAGACTGTTCGTCGGCGGCTTCGCGTTCCGCAGCTTCGCGGTCCGCAGCCCGCTTTTCGAGGACTTTGGCGTGATGCGCGGCGGCTTCCTTTGTGGCAACCTCAAGGGTCAAACCCTTCCGCATCTTGACGGCGTGACCGGCATTGACGAGGTCAAGCGCGGTGTCCGCGTCGGTCTCGAAAATCAGTCCCGGGTGAATGGAAATCGCGGCAGAGCCAGCGCTCGCGACGGCGAAGTATTGCGTTGATTTGCTCATGAGAGCCTCCGCTAAGATCAGAAATAGAAACGGGCGGCATATGCCGCCCGTTCTGTGAGGACGTTCCTTTAGGAGGCGGCCTGCTGGAGCACCTTGATCGCCGAACCGGCGAGGTTGCCGGCCGCGCCATCGAAGCGGAAGACACCGGCCATGCCGAGGTTCGGGAAGAACTTCTCGCGGGCGACGCCAACAGTCACGGCGCCAACCTTGCGGACGTAGTATTTCGAGAAGTCGCCGAAGGCGATCGTCTTGGCATTGGCCGCAGCCGTCGCCATCGCCTGATTAAAGCGCACGGTCTTGCCGTTCAGCGACGCAGGCACACCGCGCGTCACATCGCCGTCGCTCCAGATGTAACGACCATTCGAGTCCTTCAGCTTCCGGAGAAGCTTGACGGTGTCGTCATGCATCTGGAACGCAACCTTCGGACCGCCGCGATAGGCAGGATCAACCGAATGCTCAAGCTCGATGATCTCGTCAAAGGTGATGGCGCCAACAGCCGCAGCCGTGTGACCGACGCCGGCGGCGGGCACGAAGCCAAGAGGCTGCGCAGTGCCGGTTCCGGTCGTCAGAAGCTTGTTCGCCGTGCGGCCAACGCGCTCACCGATCAGATCGCCGAGAAGTTGCTCCCAAGAGAACGAGGAATCTTGAGCGAGCTCGAAGGCCCACTTGATCCACGGGGTCGCGTGGGAGAACGCGCCGAGATCGTCTTTCGTGATCGTCACATCACCCGAGTCATCGTCGGCGGGCTCATTGCCCTGCGTATGTGCAGCCGTTTCAGAATCCGTGTCGTCTACGCCCGGGATCGTGATCGTCTCGCCGGAGCTCGTCTGGATCACGGTGGCCACGTCGTTGTCCCACATGGGACCGTGCGCCTTTGCAGCCACTTCAATGAAGCTGGCGAGGGTCGTCGGGACCGTGTAGCCACCGGTTGCCCCGGTCGTGCTGGTCTGGGTCCGGGCTTCGGCCTTGATGAAGCCTTTCCGGAGCGCGTCGCGCGCCTCGGACGAAAGCGAAGACATGTCGCCACCGGCCGCCAGAAACTCGCGGAAATGCTCGCGATACTCGTCGGAGAGAACATTCTCGGCCGTGAAGGTGTCGCTTGCCGCGCCAGGACGACGGGCGTTGCGGTCTTCACGATCCGCGCGCTCTTCGATTTCTTCGCGTTCGCGTTTGGCTTCGTCGGAGCGCTCGATCCGTTCAGCCTGTTTCACAAGCTTGTCGCGCTGATCCATCAGCGAGTCGAATTCGGCTTCAAGGGCGGCCGCCTTTTCGGCGTCCTTTTCGGCGCCGGCGGCGTCGAGTTTGGAGCGGGCCTCAGTTTCGAGCCGCTTTGCCTCCTCGCGGAGCTCTTTGATCTTGGACATTCCAAGGTTCCTTTTGCAGAAGCGCCCTCCCCGCTTGCGGGCGCGTGATTTTGGAAAGGCGGGGAAGAGGTCGCGGCGGGGAGGCCGCGCACGAAAAAGGCCGCCTTTTGGGCGGCCTCATTCGGAGCGGGCGGGAAGATCGCCCGGATTATTGCGGAAGATCAGACGCCGGCGAGGCGCGCCTTCCGGTTCATGCGTGCGGCGATCGCGGCGGCGTCCTTCTCAGAGCCGACGGCGCGAGACGCCTCCAGAGAGCGGAGACCGATCTCGGTCGCCTGATAGGCAGGGTCTGTCACGATCGACACGTCGAAAAGCTCGGCTTCGTGGATTGTCCGGCGCGGCATGTCGCCGGACTCGTCCCACTCCTCGCGGACCGCGCGGAAGGCGAAGCTCATCTTCGAGAGATCGCCACGCTTCATTTTAGGAACGATCCGCATCACGTCCGGATCGGACGGATCGAGCTCCGTCTCGACGCGGAGACCGCGCTCATCCTCGACCAAGCGCAAGGTTCCGGAGCCGGTCCGGGCGAGCGGGAGATCGCGATGATTGATCAGAAACGGCACGTCGTCCGAGCGAGCGAGAGACTCCGTGAACGCGCCGGGCGCAATCAACTCGACGAAATAGTCGCCGATCTCGGTCGGCGCATCGAAGACGGCGGCATAGCCTTGCACGCGGATTTCGTCCTCGCCCTCGGCGCGGACCTCGGCGGGAGTGCCCGAACGGACCTCCCGGTTTTCGTCAGGTTTCGTCATTGGGAGTCTCCGGATCAGATTCGGGTGTAGCGCTGGCATCTGTGACGCCGGCGCGGGCCTTCGCGACCTCGGCGTCGATCTTCTTTTCGATCAGACGGACGGGGATCGTCGCAGATTGGATCATGAGCTCGTCACCACCATCGAGCTTCGATCGACCGGAAAGCTCACGCGCCTCATTCGGCGTGAGTTGCGCTGTTTGGATCGCACGGGCGAGCGCCTCGATCCGGTCCTTGAAGACGCCGCGCGCGAGCTCGTCGAGATCGCTCTTGATGTAGAGACTCGAGTCCCGCCCGAAGAGGCGGAGCGAGTAAGCGCCGTCAGACTGCTTTGCGCGCTTGGCGAGGGTGTGCTTGACGAGCGTCAGGTCTTGTTGCTCGGTGTTGTTGAAGGTGCCGGTCGAGAGCTCTTGGAGGAAGACCGGGGGCAGGTTGTAAATCCGGGCAACCTGTTGCACCGTGAAGACCTGGACCTCCGTCAACTGCATTTTCTCCGGGTCGTCGCCGAGCCGTGTCAATTTGTAGCCAGCCGGAATCGGAAGGATCGGTTTCCCATCCGCAGCCTGACGACGCGCGACTTTCGCAACATCTTCCGCTGCGCGGCGCGCGGCGTCTCCGGAGGGCATCGCCCCTTCGAGAACGTAAGGCGGAACGCCATTCCGACCGAAGGTCGTAAGCGCATATTTCGACGCGTTAAGACCTTGCCGGATCGCGCCGGCACAAGTGAGAACAGGGGAATGAGACGAGATCAAATCGCCCTTGCGAGAAAAGGCGAGGTCGATCACGTCAGAGGCGGAATACGTCACGATCGAATTGTCCGAGCGCATATACTCGTAAGTCACGCGGCCAAGACGGTCGCGCTTGACCGTCGTTCGGCTGAACTCAAGCGGAAAGAGGTTGATCGGATCGCCTCGGCGATCGCGCTCAACATAGCAATACCCGCGCCCGGGCCCGAATTGCTCCGCATGGACAACCTGGCGAAGCTCATCGGAGGGGAAGTCGTCGTTTGCGTACCTGTTGAGGAGTGAGGCGACCGGATGCTCGATCTTCACGTCCGGTTCGCCTTCCGGCTTTCGTTCATAGACCGCGACAGGAAGAGCCGCGAGCGAGGACGAGAGGAAGTTGATCGCCGCCATAACCGGCGGAAGAGAAAGCGCCTCCCGGAAAGTGACGGTCTCAGAAACCTCCGCTTGCGCGAGCGTGAGCAACGCCTCAAAACCGGGGGCGAAGTTTACCTCGGCGCGGGCCTCGACTTGCGGTGCCGGATCGGTCCGGCGCGTGAAGATGGATTTTAATCCCATAGAGAGCCCTCCAGAGAGAAGTGTTCGTCGGACCACGGCGAACCCGGATCGGAACTGCGTTCACGGCAAAGCGCCATCCCGACCGCCATCGCGAGAGAAACCATCCCGTCAATACGGCCGTGCGCCTTTTCCTTGTCGAACATCCGATGTCCGGTTCGGTTTTCGGTATATGTGACAGACGCCGCCATCGAATCGAGGAGCGGATTGACTGCGACCGTGAGGCGGCCGTCGCCGAGCGCCTCTTCGAGTTTGTTGATCGAGTCAGGCATCCAGAGAAATATCTCCTTGGCGCCTTCGACGGCGTTCGGGTCCTTTTCAAGGATGCGCTTCTGAAACCCCTGCGGATGAATTTCCGCCGGGATGGTGAGACCGGCGTCGGTCAGGCTTTCGGTCAGGCGCTCCAACCCGTATTGGTCGGCCGCGATCGCGTGCGGCGCGT
>JBCCVK010000131.1:0-6791 GCA_039195495.1 Pseudomonadota bacterium | reverse complement strand
GTTTTCACGGGCGATCTCATTATTACCGGGCGACGCGACCTATGACGAGGCCCGCACGCTGTGGAATGCACGTTTCGACAAGTATCCGTCCATGATCGCGCGATGTGCATCGGTCGACGATGTCGTCGAAATCGTCAACTTCGCACGGATGCGGGGTCTTAGCGCCGCTGTGCGCAGCGGGCGCCATGATTTAGCGGGGCGCTGCGTTATGGACGACGAAATCTCGATCGATCTCACCCAAATGGGGAAGATCACCGTAGACCCCCAAAAGCGATCGGTCAGGGCGGAAGCGGGGGCCATATGGCGCAACGTCACCACCGAGGTGCAAAAGCATGGGCTAGCGACGGGGGGGCCGATGGACTCCAACGTCACCGTATCAGGCTATGGATTGGGAGGCGGTTTGAATCTCCTGATGCGAGCGCATGGGCTTGGCTGCGACAATGTTCTCTCGATCGAGATGGTGAGTTCCGGCGGCGAGCAGATCAAGGTCGACAAGGATAATCATCCCGATCTTTTTTGGGCAATGCGGGGAGCGGGGGCGAATTTCGGCGTCGTCACCGCCATGGAATACCGACTGCATCCTATTCCAAAAGTGTTGGCGGGCAATGTGACCTGGGCTTTGGGGGATGATTCAGTCAAATAGGCCAAGGCCCTCATGTCTCATTTGCGCGACTACGGGTTAACTGCGCCGGACGAAGTGACCACGTTCGCCTACCTTCTGAGCGCGCCGGATGTGGGGCCGATTATCTCCATTTGGATGTGCTATACCGGCGATCTCGAGAAGGGCGTCGAGGTGTTGCGTCCGCTCCGAGAATTCGGAAACCCAATTGGCGACGACGTGCGCGAGGTCACTTATACGGAACAGCAGACACGTGTTGATTTCGTCGCGCCCGATGGCCGGTATTATTATTACCGGACCCAGCTCTTGAAAAACTGGACGATGCGACTTTGGAAACTCTCATCACTCAGTATATCAAGCATACCGTACCAGAGCTGTTCATCATTCTGGAGCATTTTGGCGGTGCAATCGCCCGCGTGCCGGAAGACGAGACCGCCTTTGCGGGTCGCGATGCGGATTACTGTCTTTTGTTCGGGGGTGGCACCGACACCTCCGCTGAGATGGAAACACTCGGGCCGGTCATTCGCGAGCTTGGCGCGCGTCTAGCCCCGTTCGGTACCGGCCGTGCGTACATCAACTACCTGGATAGTGATCAGACACAAAGCGTGCCGGGTGCCTATGGTGCCGAGCGTTTTGAGAGGTTGCAGGCTCTGAAGCGGCGCTATGATCCTGTCAATATGTTCCGCTACAGCCAGAGTATCACTTGAGACCTCGCCCCCACGTATCGGTGATATCATCTCTATGCGCCCGTCTGATGAACCCGGCCTGAGCTGCCGCAGCTTAAGATTATCCGCGCCTGGGCATGAGATGATCGCGATCGCGACCCAGATTACCTGAGACGAGAGCTATAATTTACGCGTTGACGAACACGGGATGCTCGATCCGGTCAACGCCAGTCTCCGGATCGGGACGCTGGCGTCGATCCTCGGGCGAATATTTGATGACATCCCGGTAAGTATCATGTCCGCCGACCCGCCGGGGTCTTCGGACGGTCCGATCGAAGGCCGTTACGCACGGACGATACGCAACATGGCCGGGACGTCCGCGACATGTGCGGACATCGGCGGCACGTGAGCATGTTGTCTTTCCTCGTTCCCGAGAGGGAACGCGCCCACGCCTTCATCGTCTCGCGCATCCGGATGGAGGTTCGGGGAAACCCTATGAAGGGCGGATTGAAGGAAATGCGGTTCAAAAGCCGGGTATGAAACGACTGATCTGGCAAGCTTCGTCGCTTCATGTTAATGTTTCCGGAAAGAAAACGAAAACACGGACAGAGGCGCAGGCATGATAACGGGCTCGAAAGGCACGTTCGCCATTCGCTGGCAGCAAACGGAAATCGACGGGGTCGGGTGTCCGCAATTATCGGCGCTCCGCAATGGTGCGACATGGCGATGGACAGGCGGTGCCATTCGCGTGGATGGCGCCGATCCGCCGCCGGAGGATAGGGGTGATGCCTTTATCAGGCGCCGGCGCGCCTCGTACAAACTCAAGCGCCTTCTGGGGCAGGAGATCCGGGTGAACATCCCGGATCACCCCCTTGATGACGATGGCCCGGTTTCCGACTCGGATGCCGTTTTGACGGATGGCCGCACGACGTATCCGGTGACGTTCATCGAAACGGACGCGCCCGAGGATCGTTTGGTCATGTTTCCCGATCGAATTCCCGCGCGGGACACCGATCTGTGGGTGATGAATACCCCCGGCGACACCGCCCCGGTTTGCAAGGGATCCGATGTCGGCAAGGACGTGATCTGCTTCGCCGAGGGTACCCGTATCGCAACCCCGCAGGGATTCTGCCCGGTGGAGCGCCTTTTCGAAGGGGATTGGATCGTCACGCAGGACAACGGCCCGCAGCAGGTGATGTGGCATGGCGTGCGTAGGATGAGCGGTGCACGGTTTTATGCCATGCCCGAAGCGCGGCCGATCCGGATTCGCGCGGGCGCCTTGGGCGCGGATCGTCCCGACGGCGATTTGCTGGTCTCGCCGCGGCACCGGATTCTGGTGCGCGGGGAACTGCCGAGATCGCTGTTCAACACCGATGAGGTCCTGGTGCGCGCCGATCAACTGGTGAACGGCCGGTCGATCACCGTGGATTATTCGCTGACCGAGACCGCGTATCACCATCTGATGCTCGATGCGCATCAGGTCGTCTTCGCAAATGGCGCCGCAAGCGAAAGCTTCCATCCGGCGAACATCCCGCTGTATGCGCTGGAGAACGGGCAGTGCGCGCGTCTGCTGGAACTCTGCCCGGAGCTGGCGCATGACTGCGATAGCTACGGCGAACATGTCAGGCGTCGTTTGACCATGCCGGAGGCGGCGATTTTGAACCACGCGCTGAACTATCGGCGTTGACACCTTCGAACATGATAGTATAAGCTCGCAATCCCGGTGACCGCCGGGGCATCATTTGGTGTTGGCGGCCCCCGCAAGGGGATGCCTGTCGGGCTCAGGCCAGAGGACAACGCCCTTCACACGCGCCCGTTTCGGGCACGATCCCAGAGAAGGAGATCAGAGGTGACCAAACGCACCGCTGCCAAATACAAGATCGACCGCCGGATGGGGGAGAACATTTGGGGCCGTCCGAAATCCCCGGTCAACCGGCGCGAATACGGCCCCGGCCAGCATGGCCAGCGCCGAAAGGGCAAACTGTCGGACTTCGGCATTCAACTGCAGGCCAAGCAGAAGCTGAAGGGATATTATGGCGATCTGACGGAAAAACAATTCCGCCGCATCTATGCCGAGGCCGAGCGTGTCAGGGGCGACACCGGCGAAAACCTCATCGGTCTGCTCGAACGTCGTCTGGACACCGTCGTCTATCGCGCCAAATTCGTGCCGACCGTGTTCGCGGCCCGGCAGTTCGTGAACCACGGACATGTCGAAGTGAACGGCAAGAAGGTGAACATACCCTCCTACCGTATCAAGGAAGGCGATGTGATCGAGGTGCGCAACCGGTCGAAACAGCTCACGATCGTTTTGGAGGCCATGCAACTGCCCGAACGCGACATACCGGACTATCTGGATGTCGATTCCTCGAAGATGGCGGCAACCTTCGTGCGGACGCCATCGTTGGGCGATGTGCCGTATCCGGTATTGATGGAGCCGAATCTGGTCGTCGAGTTTTACGCCAAGAATTAATGCCGATCGCCCGAAGTTCGCTGGACCGCGCCATCAAACGCGGTCCTTTCGGTTTTGGTCGCGCGTGACGTTCCGGGCGGCGACGGGGCGATTTAATCCTCCTTCGGCAGCGGTTGTCGAGATCAAACCGCGCCGCCGGCCGCCCGGCGGATGAGAGCCGGCCTGCCGCGGGTCTGGTCTTTCCCGTGGGTCACGGCGGTTCATCGAAAATCTGCATTCCCATTCTATGAGCCCTTCATAAGAATGAGAAAGGCCATGGGCGCGATCGCCTGTGACCGGTTCGGCCCCGCCGAGGAGGTTTTGACCCTTCAAGACATGCCCACGCCCGCCCCGCCGTGGGGAAGGTTCTGGTGCGCGTGAAGACCTCCGGTGTCGGTCCGTCGGATATCCGGATGCGCGCGGGTGTCCGCCCGGGTGTCACGCAGCCCCGCCTTTCCGACAATCGTTCCGCGCAGCGACGGCGCCGGTGTAATTAATCGAGGCCGTTGGGGCCGGCGTGCCCGGGCAGCGGACTGGAGAGCGTGTCTGGCTCTGGAACGGGCAGTGGCACAGAGCCGTTCGGCACGGCGGCCGAATACATCGCCCTGCCGTCGGCGCAGGCCGTGAGACTTGTCGATCGACTGTCTTTTGAACAAAGGGCGCCGTCCGTCCGATCTTCGCACCACGCCGCGCCGACAGGGGAACGACCGCTCCATCTCCCTATCCGCCCGCCCCCGAAACGATACGGGTGGATTTGTCATGTCCGCCATCTCAGAAGTCTGCGTTCAACCGCCCCGATAGTCGCGCTGACCAACAGGCCCAGAAGCGACAGAAGCACCACGCCGGCAAAGAGCCGTTCGAGATCGTAAAGCGATCCGGCCTCGAGTATATAGGCCCCGATCCCGTATTCCGCGCCAAGCATCTCGGCGGCTACAAGCAGGATGATGGCAATGGCAAGGCTGATGCGCAGCCCCGACAGTATACCCGGCATGGCGCCCGGCAGAACGATCTTGCGCACGATGGAAAGCCACGACAGGCCAAAGCTTTGCCCCATCCGGATCAATGAGCGGTCCACGTTGTCCACCGCACCATACGTCGCCACGAGCGTCGGCGTGAACGTGCCAAAGGCAATCAGCGCGTATTTCGAACCTTCGTCGATCCCGAACCAGATCACGAAGAGCGGTAAGAGAGCAATCTTCGGTATTGGAAAGATGGCCGCGATCAAGGGCACCAGCCCTGCGCGGATATAGGAAAAGAGGCCGATCAGGGTGCCCAGAAAGATACCGGCGCTCACCCCGATGGCCCCACCCGCAGCAAGCCGCGTGAGCGATGGCGCCAGATGTTTGAACAGAAGCCCGCTTTCCCACAGTCCCTGGAAGGTCGCAAACACATCCGAGGGTCTGGGAAGGGTCAGGGCGGAAATCCAGCCCGACCGCGTGCCCCATTCGATGAACGCGATCAACACCACAAACACCGCTGCACCGACCCAACGGCGCGGGCTCGGCGCAAAGCCGCCGCCACGGAAGCGGACTTCGACCGCACCCGACGCCCCGGTTCGGCAGAGATCAGCCACCGATCAGTTCCTCATCCGCGGCGCGCGCCTCATCGCGCATCAGGTTCCAAAGATGCTTTTGCACCTGCTCCAGATCGGCGGCGCCATGGCTTCGTTCGGCAAGCGGCTTGTCGATCTCGACCATCTCGCGTATCTGCCCGGGGCGTCTCGACAATATCATGATCCGATGTCCCAGCCGTACGGCCTCGGCAAGGTTATGGGTGACATAGACGGCGGTGAAGGGCTGCCGGATCCAGAGCCCGATCAAATCGTCCATCAGCAGCTCTCGTGTCTGGGCGTCAAGCGCGGAAAGAGGCTCATCCATCAGCATCACCGCCGGATTGACGACCAATGCCCGCGCAATTGCCACGCGTTGCTTCATGCCGCCCGAGAGCTGTTTGGGCAAGGCATCCGCGAAATCCGCAAGTTTCGTGCGGGTTAGGACATCGTCTATGATCGACGATACGCGCTGGCCGCGGAGGCCGTGATCCTCCAGCACCAGCGAGATATTTCCCCGCACGGTCCGCCAAGGCAGCAACGCGAAATCCTGAAAGACGTGCGCCAGGGGGGTCAGGCAGCCCTCCGGTGTCGCACCCAGTTGCAGCACCCGTCCCCGGCCAGGGCGCTCCAGCCCGCCGATGAGCCGCAAAAGCGTGGACTTGCCACACCCCGATGGTCCCACCAGACAGACGATCCGCCCGGTGGGGATGTCCAACGAAACGTCGCGTAAGACCTCTGTGTCGCCATAGGAATGGCTGATGGCATCAAGACGAATGTCCATGAAGTCACCGGTTCGGGGAGGGGGCGGACCGGAACCCGCCCCATATCACATGATCACGCCTGGAACGTCTCGACATAACGCGCATCCACCAAGGTCTCGAGCGTGATATCCGCATCGACCAGCCCTTCGGACTGGAACCATTCCAGTTGATCCCGAACAGAGGCGAGATTCAGCCGCGCCCCCTCGTTGAGGCGCATGGTACCGTCGACGATCGACGGCGCGGCTTTCTCTCGGGGGCGGTCGACGTAGACGTATTTGTGGATCAGATCGACCATGGCGTCGACACCCGCGTCGCCGCCGGCCCCGTCGATCATGATCGCATTGTAATCGGCCACGCCCCTGCCAAATCCCGTGAGGAAATCGGCGGTCATTCCCCGTTCGCTTAACGCGTTCTCCGTCGAGGTAAAGACGGTCGTGACCTGATAACCCGGCAGATAGTCCGAGACATTGCCAATGATGTGCACTGCCCCCGAACCGGCGAGCGGTTTGGCGATATGCGGCACGATGGACCAGGCATCGATCTGGCCCGATTTGAGTGCGCCAATGATCGCCCCCACCTTTTGCAGGGGCTTGAAGGTGATCCTGATGCCTTCGGCGGCGGCGATCTTCGATCCCATGTAATGAAAAGAAGAACCGGCTTGGGTCACGCCGTAGGTCTTGCCGTCCAATCGCGCCGGCGACGTGAGCCCGTTCCTGAACGCCGCGTCGGACGCGAGGATCTTCTG
>JBCCVK010000130.1:0-6803 GCA_039195495.1 Pseudomonadota bacterium | reverse complement strand
TTGCATCCTGTCGGATACCCTGGCGTTCCGTTCACCCACCACGACCGGGCACGACAAGGCTTTGGCCGAGAAACTGGCCACTGAACTGGGCCTCGATATCGTGGCGTATGCTTCCGAGATGTTCGCGGCCAAATCCGATGTATCGGCCTTTTCCGATGCCGAACTTCTTCGCATGGACTCGAAACAGTATCAGGTCGGTGACGTCAAATTCCGCGTTTCGGTTCTGGAAACGACCACGCCCCAGATGGTGCTAGACCGCAAGGATGCCTTGATGGATGCGATGGCCGATGTCGCCGGTGCGGATGGCGTGGATCAGGTTCTGTTTTTCGTGATCGACATTCTCAACGAGGAGGCGACGCTGCTGATCCCCAACGCGCTGACCAAGACCGTCGCCGAAAAATCCTTCGCGACCCGGGTTTCGGGCGACACCGTGGTCCTGCCCGGCATCGTGAGCCGAAAAAAGCAGATCGTTCCGAACCTGACACTCTGATCCGATTGGCCGGAATACATGAAAAGAGCCGCTCCCAGCGGCTCTTTTCCTTTGTTCGTATTGGGCGGCGCTGCCGGCGGTCAGGCCAGACCGTGTCTGGCGAACGGCAACGCGCGCACACGCCGGCCCGTTGCACGGTAGACGGCGTTGGCGACCGCCGGCCCGATGGGCGGCGTGCCCGGCTCGCCGATGCCCGTCGGCGCCTCGGTCGACGCCACGATATGAACCTCGATTTCAGGCATGTCGGTGATGCGCAAGGGCTGATAATCGGGATAGTTGAACTGGTCGACCTCACCGTCGGTCATCGTGATCTCTTCCCGAAGAATGGATGAAAGGCCATATCCAAGCCCACCTTCTACCTGGGCACGAATGTTGTCGGGATTGATCGGAACGCCGCAGTCCACCGCGCAAACCACGCGTTCGACCTTCGCCGTTCCATCGTCGCGCAACCGCACGTCGGCGATCTCGGCCACATAGCTGTTGAAGCTTTTGTGAACGGCCACGCCGCGATGCACGCCTTCGGGAACGGGTTGCCCCCAACCGGCCTTTTCGGCGGCCAGGCGCAACACCCCGGCCTTGCGCGGATCGTTGCGCAGATAGGCCAGGCGAAACTCCACCGGATCGCGGCCCGCCTTCTCCGCCAATTCGTCCATCATGGTTTCCATGACATAGGCGGTGTGCGTGTGTCCCACCGAACGCCACCACAAAACCGGAACTCCGACTTGCGGGTGATGCACATCCAAAGCGAGATCCGAGATGTCGTAGGTCGTATCGCCCACACCTTCGATCGACGAATGATCCACGCCGTCATGAACCGAGAACTGTTCGAATGCGGTCCCGATCATGATACCCTGCCCGACGATACGATGCGACCAGCCGGAGATGTTGCCTTCGGCATCCAAACCGGCGGTCACGCGGTGCATGTGCATCGGGCGATAATAGCCGCCGTGGATGTCGTCTTCACGGGTATAGATCATCTTGATCGGTTGCGGCCGGCCCGTCTTGTCCAGCCAGGCTTTGGCGATCGTCGCCGCTTCGGCAGTCAGGTGAGCATCCGCCGTCGCGCGTCGCCCGAAGGAGCCGCCGGCCCAGGTCGTGTTGATCGCGATGTTGGAGGGGTCAAGTCCCAGAACCGCGGCGGCCACGCCGTGATCGATCGTCTGCAACTGCGAACCGAACCAGAACTCGGCCTTGGCGCCATCGTAAAGAACGGTGATGTTCAGCGGTTCCATCTGGGCATGCGCCAGATAGGGGAACATGTAATCGGCGGTCACCGTTTGCACCGCCCCGGCCAGTTTTCCAGCCGCGTCGCCGCGACCTTGCGTGGGCGTGCCGGGTCGATCCAGCAGGCTTGCGTATTCCGCCATAAGCGCGTCCGTACCGCGCATTTCGGCCGCGCTGTCGTCCCAGACGATATCGAGCGCCTCTCGACCCTGGATCGCCGCCCAGGTGTCGGTTGCGACCACCGCAATACCTTGCGGAATTTGAAGGACTTCGATCACGCCCTCCATGGCCCTGGCGGCGCTGTCGTCGACCGATGCCGGCTTTGCGCCAAACCTCGGAGGACGTGCGGTGACCACCACCATTCCGTTCTCCGGCTGCACGTCCATGCCGAACAGACCGACGCTGCCGCGTGTCTTCAACGGCAACTCGACCCTTGGCAGGGACTTGCCGATGTAGATCCATTGCTCGGGCGTTTTCAGGCGCACCTCTGTCGGAATCGCCTGCGCGGCGGCCGCTTCCGCCAGTTCTCCAAAACTGGCCGAATTCGCGCCACCCGACACGGTCCCGCCAGCGATGGTAATTCTGCCGGGGTCGATTCCCCAGGCTTCCGAAGCCGCCGCGGTCAGCATCGCACGGGCGGTCGCGCCCGCCTGACGGTACTGGTCGAAGGAATTGGCGATCGCGGTGGACCCGCCCGTTCCCTGCACACCGAACAGAAGGTTCTTGTAGATTTCGGTATTCGAGGGTGCGAATTCGACACGAAGCTGTCCGATCTCGGCATCAAGTTCATCCGCGACCAAGGTGGCCAGACCGGTGGCCGCGCCCTGACCCTTGTCCAGATGCTTGGCGATCACGACGACCGAGTTGTCCGGCATGACGTGAACGAACGGCATGCCCAAGGCGTCGGCGTTGCGCGCGGCCTGTGCCACTGTCCGGCTGGGGATGACGCTGCCGATCAGCAGACCGCCGACGGCGCCGGTCGCCATCTTCAGGAATCCCCGACGGCTGGCGGCGAAAACGGGCGTTTTGGAGTTCTTGGGATAATGTAACATCTTTTACGCCTCCATGATTTCGGCTGCGCGATGAATGGCGCGACGGATGCGGGCGTAACTGGCGCAGCGGCAGATATTCCCTTCCATCGCCGCGTCGATATCTTCGTCCGTCGGTTGAGGCGTTTCGCTCAAAAGCGCCGAAGCCGACATGATTTGGCCGGACTGGCAGTAACCGCATTGAGGCACCTGCAGTTCCACCCAGGCGGCCTGTATCGCCTGCGCCGCGGGACTGTCGACACCTTCGATCGTCGTGATCTCGGCGCCTTCCAGGTCACCGACGAAGGTCTGGCAAGATCTCGTCGCCACGCCATCGATATGCACGGTACAAGCCCCGCAAGACGCCACGCCGCATCCGAATTTGGTACCGGTCATCTTGAGCTTGTCGCGCAGCGCCCACAGAAGCGGCATATCTGGCGATATGTCCAGTTCCGTGTCCATCCCGTTCAGTTTCACCTTCACCATCGGATGGCTCTCCCTCTCGTTGAATTCAAGGCCGATAACTACGTATCATATCCGCACGTTGCGATATGGTTTCGTCGTCGGTAAGATAGCCACCAGTCTGCTTTAGACAACCCGCAGTTGGAAGACTCCGTGAATAATATGGCGTACGGGCCCGATTTGGCCGTCGGCAAGTTTCCCCATCGGCGCGATACGCGTGCAACGATACCGTCGGGCGCCTTGCGCCGAAGCCGGGAAACCGGCGGCATCGGATCGTCTATCCGATCCAGCGCGCCCGGAAGGACCGTGCGCATGCCCGGCCCCTCCGATCCCCTATGACCCGCATCATCAACAATCTGGCCGAAGTATCATCGTCCTACGCGGCCTTGTTCGTGGACGTCTGGGGATGTCTGCACGATGGCTTGCGGCCGTTTCCCGATGCCGTCCGCGCCTTGCAACGCTACCGGGAAGCGGGCGGCAAGGTCGTGCTGATGACGAATTCACCCCGTCCTTGGCCGAATGTCCAGCGACAGTTGGAAGAAATCGGTGTGCCGGAAAGCTGCTGGGATGTTATCGCAACCTCAGGCGACAGTGCCCGGATGGCGATGTTTCATGGTGTGGTGGGCCGAAACGTATATCACATAGGCCCCCTGCACGATCTTGCTTTCTTCAATGAAATGAAGCTGATAGACGATGCCTTGGACATCAGGCGGGTCCCGCTCGAAGAAGCCGAGGGTATCGTTTGCACCGGACTTTTCATGGATGAGACCGACGTGCCCGAGGATTATCGCGCGCAGCTTTTGTATGCCAAGACCGGCGGTCTGAAACTGCTCTGCGCGAATCCGGACATCGTCGTCGACCGCGGCGAGAGGCGGGTCTATTGCGCGGGGGCGGTCGCGGCGCTTTATACCGAGATGGGCGGTGAATGTCTTTACTTCGGAAAGCCATATCCGCCCATCTACGATCTTGCCTGGCGACGCCTCTCCTCGCTGGGCGCTTCGATTCCCAACGATCGCGTGATGGCCGTTGGCGATGGTATCCAAACCGACATCAAGGGGGCGCTGATCGCGGGAATCGACTCTCTATTCATCACGGGCGGTCTCGCAGCGGAGAGGACCGCGACCAAAGTCCATCCTGACGAGGGGCTTCTCAATGCGCTCATTGAAAGCGAACGCGCGACCCCGACCTTTGCGATCGGCTTTCTGAGATAATAGAAGACGGGCTTTGAAACGCGCGCAGGTGTAAAGCAACCATCGTATGTCCACGCGGCCAATCGGGGTTTACATCACGCCAGTAAGGTCAGGCCCCCGCCGCACATCGACCGGTCGGGGGGGGCTGGGGAAAACGGCATCAGCCGTCGAAATCCACCTCTTCTATGATTCTCAACGCAGTGGGTCGCAGTTCCGCCAAGGTCATGAGATTGACGTCGTCGGGTGTGAACGATCCCCAGCTCTTGACCAACTCCACCGGTTCCGTGCTCGGTGCGATCGGATACTCGAAATTATCGGCGGCATAGATCTCTTGCGCGGCAGGCGAAGCGAGATATTCCATCAGCTTTATGGCGTTCTCCCTGTTCGGTGCGGCCTTGGTCAGGTCAATGCCCGATCAAGCGCATCGGTCAGTTTCCGCGCTCGCCCGCCTTCACCTGCCGCCACAAGGCGTCCATCTCGGCCAAGTCCGAGTCCAAGGGGGTCTTGCCCCGCGCCGCCAATCCGGCCTCGATCGCTTCGAAACGTCTGACGAATTTCGTGTTCGCCCGCCGCAATGCCTTCTCCGGGTCCACTTTCAGACGCCGTGCCAAATTCGCCACGGTAAACAGCAAATCACCGAATTCCTCTTCGATTTTATCCATATCGCCGCCCTCGGCTTGGGTCAGTTCGCCGGCCTCTTCGATGATCTTGTCCATGATCTGGTCGAGCTCCGGCCAATCGAAGCCCAAACGCGCCGCGCGCTTTTGCAGCTTCACCGCCCGCGTCAACGCCGGCAGGCCTTTCGCCACCCCGTCCAGCGCACCGCCCTGTGCCCTTTTCGCACGTTCGGCGGCCTTGATCTTCTCCCAGTCCACCATTTGCTGCTCGGCCGACTTGCCGCGACGGTCTGCGCCGAAGACATGCGGATGCCGCGCCAACATCTTGTGGCTGATCGCATTGACCACGCTGTCGAAGGTGAAGAGATCCCGCTCTTCGCCCATTGCGGCGTGATAAACGGTCTGCAGCAGCAGATCACCCAGTTCGTCCTGCAACTCGTCCCAAGCCCGTCGTTCGATGGCATCGGCGACTTCGTAGGCTTCTTCGATCGTGTAAGGGGCGATCGAGGCGAAATCCTGCTCGATATCCCAAGGACAGCCCGTTTCCGGATCCCTCAGGCGCCGCATGATTTCCAGCAGACGCGGCAGACCGCCGGCGGGATCGTGAACGAGGGCGTCTGAATCGTCGTATTTCATTGCGACAAGTCCGGATTTGCGAAACTCTAGGCTGAATTCAACAGGTCCCGCGCAAGGAGTCCATATGCCCGTTGTCAACCGTATCGCCCGTAACGTTCCCGAGATGGTCCAGTGGCGCCATCATCTTCATCGTCATCCGGAATTGCGGTTCGACTGCCATGAAACCGCGGCTTTCGTGGCTGCGCGGCTGCGTGAATTCGGGGTCGACGAGATTCATGAAGGCATCGCGACAACCGGGATCGTGGCGCTTATCAAGGGACGGGACGGCGGTCCGGTCATCGGCTTGCGCGCCGATATGGATGCGTTGCCGATCCATGAGCGTACGGGCGTCGAATGGTGTTCCAGCATACCGGGCAGAATGCATGCCTGCGGTCACGACGGGCACACCACCATGCTGCTGGGCGCCGGGAAATATCTGGCCGAGACACGCAATTTCAAGGCAACGGTCGCGCTGATTTTTCAACCGGCCGAAGAGAACGGCGGCGGTGGGAACGTCATGGTCGAGGAAGGCATCATGGAGCGGTTCGATATCGGTTCGGTTTATGCACTCCATAACATGCCGGGACGGGAACCGGGGCATTTCACCACCGCGCCCGGACCGATCATGGCCGCGGCCGATACGTTCCACATCGACATCAAGGGCCGCGGCGGCCATGGGGCCACACCGCACGAGACCGCCGATCCGGTGACGGCTGCGGCGGCCATGGTGCAGGCAATTCAAACCATCGTCAGCCGCAACCATCATGTATTCGACGATCTGGTGGTGTCGGTCACTCAGATCCACGCGGGCAGCACGGACAACGTGATCTCCGATACCGCCTACATCAACGGTACGGTGCGCACGTTCGAGGAAAAGGTTCAGGCCATGGTGATTGCGCGGATGCAAGGGATCGTCACGGGGCAGGCCGCCGCCTATGGGGTCGAGGCGGTTTTGCGTTACGAAAAGGGCTATCCAGCCACGATCAATCACGCCGACAAGGCCGCTTTCGCCGTTTCGGTCGCGAGAGAGATTGCGGGCGAAGCCCATGTCACCTACGATGAAGGACGTCAAATGGGCGCCGAAGATTTCAGCTACATGCTGAACGCGCGGCCCGGCGCCTATCTTTTGCTGGGGCAGGGGCTGGGGCCGGGGGCGGGACTGCATCATCCGGCCTAT
>JBCCVK010000129.1:0-6922 GCA_039195495.1 Pseudomonadota bacterium | reverse complement strand
GACACCGAAAGGTTATCCTGGACGAAATCGGGCTCCAGACCCGCCGCCGCCATCCGTGCCTTGTTCCAGGTCTCGGAAAAGAAACCGCGCGTGTCTTCGAAACGCGTTGGCGTCAAGATCAATACGCCCGGCAGGGCGGTTTCTTCGATCCGCACGGGTTCCTCTCTGCCTCGGCTTCGCTATAAGGGCAGCACAGTTTGGAAACGTCTTACAACATAGAGGCAAAATGACAACTTCCAAAGGCGCCGGCACACGCCGGGCGCTCGTCACCGGTTCGGCTGGTTTCATCGGCTATCATCTTTGCCGAAGGCTCTTGACCGAGAATTGGACGGTGATCGGGCTCGACAGTCTCAACGATTATTACGATGTCCGCCTGAAAGAATGTCGTCACGCCATGCTGACCCCGGACGCGCGCTTCACCCCGGTGATCGCCAAGCTCGAAGACGAAGATCGTCTCAAGACCCTGTTCGAGACCCACCGGCCGGAGGTGGTGGTGCATCTGGCCGCCCAGGCCGGGGTGCGCTATTCGATCGAGGCGCCACGCAGCTATGTCGAATCGAACCTGATCGGCACCTACGCGCTGCTCGAAGCGATGCGCGCCTATCCGCCGGAACATTCTCTCTTGGCATCCACCAGTTCGATCTACGGCGCGAACACCGAAAGACCTTACGTCGAGACGCATGCGACCGATCTTCAGATGAGCTTTTATGCCGCCACCAAGAAAGCGACCGAGGCGATGTCGCATTCCTACGCTCATCTTTACGGACTGCCGGTGACGATGTTCCGCTTCTTTACCGTCTACGGTCCATGGGGAAGACCCGACATGGCGCTTTTCAAATTCGTGCGGGCCATCCTGCGGGATGAGGCAATCGACGTCTACAATCACGGTCGGATGATGCGGGATTTTACCTATGTCGACGATCTGGTGACGGGCATCCGCCATCTGATCGATGTCGTCCCGCCTGGTGCGGACCACCGTGGGGCGGCCGTGCCCGGCGACAGCCTGAGCCCTGTCGCCCCCTGGCGCGTCGTGAATATCGGCAACGGCGTTCCCGTTCGCCTTCCGGATTTCATCACCGCGATCGAGGAAGCGGTCGGCCGCCGCGCGCATCGAAACCTCGTCGAGATGCGCCCGGGGGACGTTTTTTCGACATGGGCCTCGACGTGCCTGCTCGAACGTCTGACCGGGTCTCGCCCTTCGACACCGTTGCGCGAAGGCGTTGCCCGTTTTGTGTCGTGGTATCGCTCCCATTACGGAGTATGACATGATCTTGCGGCGGGGTCTTGAATCGGCGGACATCCGCGCGGGTGTTTATCTTTCCGGCCGGCGGCACGGCGCCCGGCCGACCGACACGGGGATGAGGTGATGCGGATTGCGATGATCGGCACGGGCTATGTGGGGCTCGTCTCAGGGGCATGTTTTTCGGATTTCGGCCATGACGTGGTCTGCGTGGACCGGGACCTGGGCAAGATCGCGCGCCTGGACCGCGGCGAGATGCCGATTTACGAACCCGGCCTCAAAGAGCTGGTTTCGAAGAACGTCGGGGCTGGCCGGTTGCGTTTCAGCAGCGATTTGCAATCGTCGGTTGAAGGCGCGCATGCGGTTTTCATCGCCGTGGGCACGCCGGCGCGGCGCGGGGACGGTCATGCGGATCTGGCGCATGTGTACGGGGCGGCGACGGAGATCGGGCGGGCGCTGACGGACTATGCGGTCGTGGTGACGAAATCCACAGTGCCCGTGGGCACCAACCACCGGGTGGCGGACGTCATTTCGAAGGCGAATCCCGGCGCGGCGTTCGATGTCGTGTCGAATCCGGAATTTCTGCGCGAAGGGTCGGCGATCGAGGATTTCATGCGCCCCGACCGCGTGGTGGTGGGCGTTCGTTCGCAGCGGGCGGCGGAGATAATGGCCGAAATCTATCGTCCGCTTTTTTTGCGCGACTTTCCGATCGTGACCACCGATCTGGCCTCTGCCGAGATGATAAAATACGCCGCCAATGCGTTCCTGGCCACGAAGATCAGCTTCATCAACGAGATCGCGGCACTTTGCGAACGGGTGGGCGCGGACGTCAAGCAGGTTTCCGGCGGAATTGGTCTGGACGGCCGGATCGGCAACAAGTTTCTGCACGCGGGTCCCGGCTATGGCGGGTCGTGTTTCCCCAAGGACACACGGGCGTTGACACGCACGAGCCGGGAACATGGCATGCCATTGAGAATCGTCGAGACGGTGATCGAGGTCAACGACGCGGTCAAGCGGCGGATGATCGACAAGATCGTCGCCTTGTGCGACGGCACGGTAAAGGACAAGATCATCGCGGTGCTCGGCGTGACCTTCAAGCCCAATACCGATGACATGCGCGAGGCGCCAAGCCTGACCGTCGTGCCGGCGCTGGTGGACGGCGGCGCCCAGGTGCGGGTGCGCGATCCGCAGGGGCGGCGCGAGGGGCAGGAGCTGCTGAAAGGGGTGCGTTGGACCACGGATGCCTACGCGGCGGCACACGAAGCGCATGCGGTGATTCTCTTGACCGAGTGGAACGAGTTCCGGGGGCTCGATCTGGGCCGGCTCGCCCGGGAGATGGCGACGCCGCGCATGGCGGATCTACGCAACGTCTACAGCCCCGAAGATGCGCGCCGCGCAGGTTTCGAAGCCTATGTGGCCGTCGGCCGCACCGCGTTCGAACAGGCGACGGGCAAGTGATGCCGAGACCGGACCGCACCCAGTGCAAGGCGATCCCGAGACGGCGGCGGAACATCGCGCCAACGCCGATTGTGCCCGTCGGGACGAAGCGCTAACATCCCGCGTGCCGGAAGACAGATAAAGGATCGTTCCCGTGGCTTCTCCTTTGCGCCTTGGAATCGCGGGGCTCGGCACCGTTGGCGCAGGTGTCGTGAAAATCGTGCAGCGGCATCGCAAGCTCTTGCGCGCGCGCGCGGGCCGCGATGTCGTGATCGCCGCCGTCTGCGCCCGGTCCAGGGATAAGGATCGCGGCGTGCGTCTGTCCGATTACATGTGGGAGGACGATCCGATCGCGCTGGCCAAGCGCGACGACGTCGATGTCTTCGTCGAACTCGTCGGTGGCGAAAACGGTCCCGCGAAGGACGCCGTCGAGGCGGCGATCGCGTCGGGCAAGGACGTCGTCACCGCCAACAAGGCGCTCCTGGCCCATCATGGGCAGGCCCTGGCCCTGGCCGCCGAAGAGCGGAAGACGGTCATTCGCTTCGAAGCGGCGGTCGCGGGCGGTATTCCGATCGTCAAGGCTCTGGCCGAAGGGCTGGCCGGACACGAAATCACACGCATCGGAGGGGTGATCAACGGCACCTGCAACTATATTCTGACCCGGATGCGATCGGCCGGGCTTTCTTACGAAAGCGTATTTCAGCAAGCGCGCGATCTGGGCTATCTCGAAGCCGACCCGAGACTTGACGTGGACGGCGTCGATACGGGTCACAAATTGGCGCTTCTGTCCGCGATCGCCTTCGGCACCCGGGTCGATTTCGGCAATGTCACGTTGGAGGGCATCGGATCGATCACCATCGAGGACATCACCCAGGCCGCCGACATGGGTTATGTCATCAAGCTCTTAGGACTTGCGCAGATCACCGAACAGGGTCTTGAACAGCGTGTTTCGCCCTGTCTGGTTCCGGCCGGTTCGCCGCTGGGACAGCTCGAAGGCAGCACCAACATGATCATGCTGGAAGGCGACAGCGTCGGCCGGATCACCCTGCGCGGCGCCGGCGCGGGAGAAGGCCCGACAGCCAGCGCGGTGATGAGCGATGTGATGGACATCGCCCGCGGCGTCCGTCTGACCACTTTTGGACAATCCATTTCGACTCTACGGGCCGTTCCCCCGGCCCCGGCCCCGGCCCCGGCCCCGTATTACCTGCGGATGACACTTCAGGACGAACCGGGCGCATTGGCGAAGGTGACGACTGCACTCGCCAACTCGGGCCTCTCGATCAACCGGATGCGTCAATACCGTCATTCCGGCCGGCACGCGCCGGTGCTGATCGTAACCCACAGGGCCGCCGGACCGGATCTGATGCAGGTCCTGAACGCCATCACCGCCACCGGCGTGGCCGTCGGCGCCCCCGTCGTCCTGCGGATCGAGGACGATTGATATCGCGCCATCGACGCCAACGGTCTTGTACGGAAACGGCTTGACGAGCTAGATCCACCGCATACGCATTCGATTGCTTCAGAGGAATTTCCATGCCGACCGTCCCCGAATTTCATGACCGCATGCTGTCGCTGGGCCTGGCCCGCGTATCCGAAGCCGCCGCCTTGGCCGCCGCCCGCCTGATCGGGCGCGGCGACGAAAAGGCCGCCGACGAAGCCGCAGTGAACGCAATGCGCGACCAGCTCAACAAGCTGGACATCCGGGGCGTGGTCGTCATCGGCGAGGGAGAGCGGGACGAAGCCCCGATGCTCTATATCGGTGAAGAAGTCGGCAATGGCAATGGCCCGGCGGTGGATATCACGTTGGATCCGCTCGAAGGCACGACGCTGACCGCCAAGGACATGCCGAACGCCCTGACCGTGATCGCGATGGGCCCGCGCGGTTCGATGCTGCATGCCCCGGACGTCTACATGGACAAGCTGGCCGTCGGCCCCGGCTTTCGTCCGAATGTCGTCACCTTGGATATGACCCCCGCCGAACGCGTGTCGGCTCTGGCCGCCGCCAAGGGCTGCTCGGCAGAGGACATCACCGTCTGCGTGCTGGAACGTCCGCGCCACGAAGCGATGATCGGCGAGTTGCGATCGACCGGCTGCGCGATCCGCCTGATCACCGACGGTGACGTGGCGGGCGTCATCCACTGCGCCGAAGCCGACAAAACCGGCGTCGACATGTATATGGGGCAAGGCGGTGCGCCCGAAGGCGTTCTGGCCGCCGCCGCGCTGAAATGCATGGGCGGGCAAATTCTGGGTAAGTTGCTGTTTCGCAACGATGACGAACGCATGCGGGCCGCCAAGGCCGAGATCACCGACCTCGACCGAGTGTACACTCTGGACGACATGGTCGCCAGCGACGTGATCTTCGCCGCAACCGGCGTCACCGATGGCTCGATCCTGCCCGGTATCAAACGGGAGGTGGGATTTCTCACCGCCGAAACCATTTTGATGCGATCCAAAACCGGCTCGGTGCGCCGGATGGTCTATCGCAATCCAATCTGATTCCTTGCAGGGGCGTCACATCATCTTGTAGGCTGGATGGGATCCACCACAATTCTTGATGATCGGGATGTGTAAAGAAAACACCGCTACGGCTTTTCTCGGCGTCGAAACATCGCTGAAGGGTCGTCGTTGGATTGGTCCCGGATGCGAACAGGACCGGTTATCCGAGGGCATGGCGCAACGAACCGGTCTGCCCCTGCTCGTCTGCCGGGTGCTCGTGCGGCGTGGGGTGCAGATGGAAGAGGCGAAAAGCTTTCTCACCCCTGCCCTGCGCGACTCACTCCCCGATCCGCGGCGGCTGAAGGACATGCAAACCGCCGCCGCGCGTTTTCTGATCGCCCTGCGCAATCGCCAGCGCATTGCGATTTTCGCCGATTACGATGTCGACGGTGGCGGTTCGGCCGCCCTGTTGACCGACTGGCTGCGGCAGATGGGCCGGAACGCCACACTCTACGTGCCCGATCGCATCAGCGAAGGCTACGGTCCCAACGATACGGCGATGACCCGGCTCGCCGCCGCCCACGACCTGATCATCTGCGTCGATTGCGGCACCCTTTCGCACGGCCCCATCGCTGCCGCCAAGGCTGCGGACGTGATCGTTCTGGATCATCATCAGAGCGGCGAAACCCTGCCCCCGGCGGTGGCCGTGGTCAACCCCAACCGGCAGGACGAGGACGGCGCCCTGGGCCATCTCTGCGCCACGGCCGTGGTCTTTCTGATGCTGGTCGAAACCAATCGGCAGTTGCGCGAAGCGGGCGGCACGGGTCCCGACCTGATGATGATGCTGGATCTCGTGGCGCTGGCCACCATAACCGATGTCGTACCGCTTGTCGGCGTGAACCGCGCCTTTGTACGCCAAGGGCTCAGGGTGATGGCGCAACGTCGCCGTGCCGGCCTCGCCGCCCTGGCCGACATAGCGCGCATGGACGGCGCACCCACATCCTATCACCTGGGTTTTCTACTGGGACCGCGCGTGAACGCGGGCGGGCGTATCGGCCAGGCCGATCTTGGCGCACGCCTCCTGGCCACCGAGGACCCGGCAGAGGCCGCAGCCCTGGCGGAACGTCTGGATCGTCTCAATGCCGATCGGCGCGAGATCGAAGCACGCATATGCGACGCCGCGTTCGAACAGGCCGAGCGGCGCGGTCTCGAGGCGCCGGTCGTCTGGGCGGCCAAGGACGGATGGCATCCGGGTGTGGTGGGCATCGTCGCCGCACGCCTGAAGGAGATCACCCGTCGCCCCGCCGTGGTTATCGGCTTCAACGGGAACGACGGCAAAGGATCGGGGCGGTCGGTCAACGGCGTCGATCTGGGCGCGGCGGTACAACGGCTGGTGGCCGAAGGTCTGCTCGTCAAGGGCGGGGGCCACCGCATGGCGGCAGGTCTGAGCGTGACGCGCGACCAGCTGGAACCGGCCATGGCGCGGCTCGGCGAGCTTCTGCAACGGCGATCGGCGGATGACGCCGCCGCGGCGCGCCTGAAAATCGACGGCGCCTTGATGCCCGGCGCCGCCACGGCCGAACTGATCGAACAGATCGAAGCCGCGGGCCCCTTCGGCGCAGGCGCTCCGGCCCCGCGTTTCGCCTTCCCGGAGCAGGTGATTCGTTTTGCCAAGCGCGTGGGTGAGACCCACCTCAAGCTCAGCTTTTCCGACAGCACCGGCCCCGCAATGGATGCCATCGCCTTTGGAGCCTTTGACGGACCACTGGGTCCCGCCCTGGAAAATCACGGCGGCGCGCGTTTCCACCT
>JBCCVK010000128.1:0-6928 GCA_039195495.1 Pseudomonadota bacterium | reverse complement strand
CTCGGCATCGACCCGGCGCGCCCTCGTCGCGTGTACCGCGCCTTTCCGGCGGATGCGAACGCCCTTGGCCCGCGTCCCGCCAGAATCCCTGGCGTGGGTCTTGATCACGAGGTCGGGACGATTGCGCGCCGGATGCACCAACGCTTTCGACCTATGCCAACGCCCGCCATTCGACTGCTTCACCTTTAAATAGCCGACATTCGCCCCCGTCCCGCGCATCGCGGAGGGCCCGTCCGCATAGTCTTAGGATTGCAGGAAACGGGGCATCGTTCATTCCCGCCTCATCCCGGCCTCCTATCGAAGACCGCACGGGATGTAATCCACGCGCAGACACCCTGGATCGTCCGCGTAAACGCGGTGCGCCCTGAAAGAGAAAAGACTGCCCCGCCGGGCAGTCTTTCCGAAAGTTCAGAGGATAGGGTCGGTTGAATTGGATCGTCGACCCTTGGGGCGGCATGAACCGCGAACGGTTACGCTACCGATATATCTCCCCAGTTGTCCCGACCCTGCTCTCCAATACCTTTCTAGACACTGGATCACCTCCTTTCCCTGGTTGCCGTTATCCGCACGTTGCCACAGATTTCGCGGCTGTCAAAGAAAATGAACGAACGGGCGACGGTTCACTTCGAATTTTCTTCTGGCGCGCTTTGCAGAGGCCGCATCGATCGGGACCCCCCGCCGAATACCCGGGGCCATCGCGGCCAAGACCAGAGACGCCAGGGACAGGCGCGGAACATTTACTCATGCCTTTCATTTAAAGGGCGTATACTGTCGCAGGAGCGCATGTCGACGTCTCGACGCTCAAATGTACCGCCACGGCCGTAAGGGAGATCCAGGGTGAATCTGAACGCCAACTTCGACGCGCGGGTGGTGATCCATAGCGATCAGATCGAATGGAAAGCCTCTCCGATACCGGGCGTAGACCGCCGAATGCTTGACCGTATCGGGGGCGAGATCGCCCGAGCCACGACGATCGTCCGTTACGCGCCGGAAAGCCAGTTCCCTGCGCATACCCACACAGGTGGTGAGGAGTTCATCGTGCTCGATGGCGTCTTCCAGGACGAGCATGGCGATTTTCCCGCCGGAACCTACGTGCGCAACCCGCCAACCTCGCAGCATACGCCCGGATCGGACCAAGGATGCGTCATCTTCGTAAAATTGTGGCAATTCGATCCGGCCGATCGGCTTCGGGTCCGCGTGAACATGCGAGAGGGGTTGCGGGCCAAAGGGCGCGGTTTCTCCGAAGCCATCCTGCACGAAGATGCCCGCGAGCGCGTCAGCTATCGGGAATGGCAAGCCGGAGTGGAGGCGGACATGACCTTGCCCCGAGGGGGCGAGGTGCTGGTCCTGCGCGGCGCGCTGAAATCGGATGACGACATTTTGCGCCGGAATTCATGGCTTCGCCTGCCTTGCGGAGCGCGTTTGCAGGCCCGCGCCGGTGACGAAGGGGTGGCTTTCTGGATGAAGGAGGGGCATCTTCCCTATGCGGTGGCCCCGCGGATTTGACCTCGCATGATGCGCA
Source organism: Pseudomonadota bacterium (assembly GCA_039195495.1). Lineage (GTDB taxonomy): Bacteria > Pseudomonadota > Alphaproteobacteria > Rhodobacterales > Rhodobacteraceae > JBCCVK01. The sequence continues at coordinate 5,406 of JBCCVK010000128.1, read as the reverse complement.
TCGACCACCTGAGGCATCGTCGTCGGGTATTGGCCGTTCCGGAGGTCGGCCTTTCACTGCCGGCACGACAGAACGCATCGCGCGAAATCAACACCAAGGACCGAAGTCCGGCAGAACAGGCATAGTGGCTCAGTCCTGCAGAAAAAGAGAGACCGCCAAGAGAATTTCCTGTTCTTCCCGTGTCTCGCAGACAAGAAATCGAACCCCCTGACCATCCGCGCCGGGCAGAAAAGCCAAGCCAGCCGAAACCCGTTCCCGGATCACGAGAGCATTCTCTCCGATTCCGCCGCAGAACACCACGGTGTCGAGGCCGCCCATCACGCCGGCGGCACGACTGATCTCCTCGACAACCCGTGAAACGAAGACCCGGATCGCGCCGCGCGCCTGATCCGTGCCGGCTTTCAGCAAATCGCGCAAATCATTGGATATGCCGGACAATCCGAGCAGGCCAGACTCTTTGTAAAGCAACCTTTCGAGTCCGGAGATGTCGAGACCGCTGCGCAGCAGATGCAGCAAGATCCCAGGATCCAAATGTCCACAACGCGTTCCCATCATCAACCCGTCCAATGTTGAAAATCCCATGCTGCAGAACCGACTTCGCCCGTTTTGAACCGCCGTTATCGAGCAACCATTTCCCAGATGGGCTATGGCCAGTCTACCGTCGTCGACCGGATGACCGTCCGCTCGAAGCCTGCGCAGAACCGACTGGCACGACAGCCCATGAAATCCGTACCGTCGTATCCCCTGATCATAATAGGATCGCGGCAGCGCATAGACATCCTGTTCCCAAGGTTTGCCGGCATGAAAGGCGGTGTCGAAACAAGCGACATGGATCGCTTCGGGGAACTGTGCCCGCGCGCTCAGGATGCCTGCAACGCTGTGAGGCAGATGCAAAGGAGCCAGCGGAAAAATCGCCTCGAGCCGCTCGATGAGATCGGCATCGACGCGCAAAGGGGCGATCATGTCAGGCCCGCCATGCACCACGCGATGTCCGACACCGACGATCCTTTCGCCGTGCAACCGCGCGCCGATGACATCCGATGCCAAACGGACAGCCGCGGCATGGCTGTCCGCGGCAACCGTTTCCTTCATCGATTCGCCCCCCCGCCCCGACAGGCGCAGGGTGGCGGTATTCGAACCCACCCGGTCGATTGCCCCGTCGAGCAGCGCGTCGTCGGGCGTTTCCGCCAGCGCGGCCTGAAACTTCAGAGACGAACTGCCGACATTGAGCGCAAGAAGGATCCCGCTCATCGCGCGAGCTCCAGCAAACTGATCCCCAGCAGAATCAGACCGGCCAGGAAAAGGGTCTCGGCCACGATCAACGCGATCGCCCCGCCTCCAACCTGAAGAACTTTGTGCAGATCGGTCTTCATTCCGACGGCGGCGATCGCCGCCAGCAATGTCCAGGACGAAACCTTGGTCAGCAACGCGGCGATCCCGGCGGGAATCAGTCCCAATGAATTCAAACCGGCAAGAACCAGGAAGGCCAGAACGAATGCGGGAACGAGCGGCGGCCGCTTTTCATCGGCCATGGCGGCGGACGACCGCCAGAACAACGCGATCATCACGACGACCGGCGCCAGGAGCGAAACGCGGATCAGCTTGACCAGCGTCGAGGTTTCGCCCGCGGCTTCGGAGACGGAAAAACCGGCCCCCACAACCTGTGCCACATCATGCACGGTCGCCCCGATGAAAGCACCCGCGGTGCGATCGTCGAATTCCATTGCGCTGGTGAGAATCGGATAGAGGATCATCGCGACCGTCGACAGCAACGTGACCCCCAGAACGGTGAAGGTAAGATCGCGCTCGGATCGGTCGTCCCTGGGCAGTACTGCGGCGATGGCCATTGCCGCGGACGCACCGCAGATCGCGACCGCCCCGGCGGTCAATATGGCAAGGCGCGGCCCCTTTCCGATGAAACGCGCAAGCCCGATACCGAACAGGATCGTCGCGGCGATACCCAGCACCAGCAGGGCGATCATGGCCCAACCGAGCGACAGGAGCATTTCCACGCTGATTCTGGCCCCGAGAATGGCCACGCCGAAGCGCAGGACGCTTTGGGCGGTAAAGCCGATACCCGCAGCCGTTGGTTCAGATTTACTGAGAAAATTCAGTGCGATACCGAAAAGGAGCGCCATAAGCATCGCCGGAGCCGCATAATGTTCGGCCACGAATTGCGCGGCCAGCGCGACCAGACCGGACACCATGACACCGGGGAACAACGCCCTCGCGCGTTCGGCAAAATCGCTGCCGAACGCCTTGAGTTGACCGGAATAACCCATGATATGTTCAGATGATCTGCTCGACCATATCCGCCTTGTCGATTCCGGCGATCTGAACCGGTTTTTTCATGGCGTCACGTCGAAACGGTTCTCCCAGCTCCTGATTGATCATCGCCTCGATCAATGTGGTCGTGCCATTCGTCATTTGATCGTTTACCGCGCTGTTCAGGGCATCGGTCAACTCGTCCATGGTGCGCGCGACGACTCCCTTCAGGCCGCAGGCCTGGGCTATAGCCGCGTAAGACACCCGCTCGTCCAACTCGGTGCCCACGAAGTTGTCGCCGAACCAAAGCGTCGAATTCCGCTTCTCCGCACCCCATTGATAGTTGCGGAAGACGATCTGCGTAATTGCGGGCCATTCTCCGCGCCCGATGGCCGTGAGCTCATTGACGGCGATACCGAATGCGCCGTCGCCGGCGAACCCCACGACGGGGAGATCGGGACAGCCTATCTTCGCGCCGACGATGGCGGGCAGACCATAGCCGCATGGGCCAAAAAGACCGGGGGCGAGATATTTCCGCCCGGTCTCGAAGCTTGGATAAGCGTTGCCGATGGCGCAGTTGTTCCCGATGTCGGATGAAATGATGGCATCCTTCGGCAGCGCGCTCTGGATCGCGCGCCAAGCCATACGCGGGCTCATCCAGCCGGGTTTCGCGGCGCGGGCACGTTCGTTCCATGTGGTGCCTGGATCATCGTCCTCGTGATCCATGGACGACAATTGCTGCGCCCAGCGGGATTTGATTTCGGCGATATGGGCGCGGCGTTCGTCGCGTTCGGCATCGTCCGCAATGTCGGAGAGTTGCGCAAGGATACCCTTCGCAACCTTCGCCGCATCACCGACGATGCCGATCGAAACCTTCTTGGTAAGGCCGATTCGGTCGGGATTGATATCTACCTGAATGATCTTCGCATCCGCAGGCCAGTATTCCAGTCCATAACCGGGCAGGGTCGAAAAAGGATTGAGGCGTGTTCCAAGACACAGAACCACGTCGGCGCCGTTGATCAGCGTCATCCCGGCCTTGGACCCGTTATACCCCAGCGGTCCGGCAAAGAGCGGATGTGAGCCGGGAAAGGCGTCATTATGCTGATATCCCACGCAGACCGGCGCGTCGAGCCGTTCGGCCAGCGCTATGGAGGCATCGATTCCGCCCTGGGACAGAATCACGCCCGCGCCGTTCAGGATGACCGGAAACCTGGCCTCGGACAACAGCCGTGCCGCCTTGGCGACCGAAGCCTCGCCGCCGGGAGAGTGTTCGAACACGATGGGTTCGGGCAGTTCGATGTCGACAACCTGCGTCCACATGTCGCGCGGGATATTGAGCTGCGCGGGCGCCGACAAACGCTTGGCTTGCGCGATCACGCGGGTCAGCACCTCGGCCACGCGCGTGGGGTCGCGAACCTCCTCCTGATAGGCGACCATATCCTCGAAGAGTTTCATCTGCTCGACCTCCTGAAAGCCGCCCTGACCGATGGTCTTGTTGGCGGCCTGCGGGGTGACCAGCAAAAGCGGCGTATGATTCCAGTAGGCGGTCTTCACGGCGGTCACGAAGTTGGTGATGCCGGGTCCGTTTTGCGCGATCATCATGCTCATCTTGCCTGTGGCGCGTGTATAACCATCGGCCATCATTCCGGCACTGCCCTCATGGGCGCAGTCCCAAAAGGCGATGCCCGCGGTGGGGAACAGATCCGATATCGGCATCATGGCCGAACCGATGATCCCGAAGGCATGCCGGATCCCATGTCGCTGCAGAACCTTCACAAAGGCCTCTTCCGTTGTCATCCTCATGTGCCCGCTGTCCTTTCTTGGAGAATATGCGACGTTAACCGGTGCGGCGCAGCCCGCCCGAATGTTGATCTGCAAGGATCATGTCGGATGCTTTCTCGCCGATCATGATCGCGGGTGCGTTGGTGTTGCCCGACACGATCTCGGGCATGATGGAACAATCCGCCACCCGAAGCCCTCCGACGCCCCTGACCCTCAGCCGCGCGTCTACGACGGCATCCGATCCGGGTCCCATCCTGCAGGTGCCGGCCGGGTGATAGATCGTCGTCGAGTTGTTTCGTGCCCAATCGAGCGTATCTTCGTAATCGTCGAGATCGAGTGAGGCATCGGGGCGAAATTCCTCTGAGATTTTCGAGGCGAGAGGTGCGTGGCGGGCGATCCGTCTGGCGATCCGGATCCCTTCGACAAGTGTCTGGCAATCGGTCGGGGTTGCCAGATAATTGGGATGAATCCGGGGATGATCGCTTGCGCTGTCCGATGCCAGCCGTATCTCGCCGCGGCTTTCCGGGCGCAGTTGACACACCGACATCGTGAAAGCCGAGAACGGGTGCACCCCTTCGCCGGGACTATCGGCGGACCATGGCTGTACGTGAAACTGAATATCGGGCGTCTCGACATGATCGCCCGTGCGCATGAACCCCGTCGCGAGGCTTGCCGCCATCGTCATCGGACCTGCGCGGAACAGCGCGTATTTCAACGCCATACGTATCTGATTGAACGGGTTTCGCACCTCATCGTTGAGCGTGGGTTCCCTGCATTTGTAAACCAGACGCGCCTGCAGATGGTCTTGCATGTTCCTGCCCACCGCGGGAACGTCGCGGACCACGTCAATCCCATGGTTGCGCAATTGATCCGCCTCGCCGATGCCGGAGAGCATCAGGAGCTGCGGCGACCCGATCGCGCCCGAGGATAGAATGACCTCGCATTCGGCCCGCACGGTCTTATCGGTGCCCGAGGCGTCCCGATACGATACGCCAACGGCACGGCCATTTTCGATGAGCACCCTTTGCGTATGCGCCTTGGTCAGAATGGTCAGGTTGGGCCGCGAGCGCACCGGGTTGAGAAAGGCAACCGCGCTCGAGCAGCGGCGACCATTGCGGGTGGTCAGCTGAAAATATCCGACACCCTCTTGCGTCGCGCCGTTGTAATCGGGATTGAACGGATATCCTGCCGCCTGCGCTGCCGCCACCCACGCATCGCAGATGGGTCGCTGGAGTCGCATGTTGGACACCGAAAGGGGACCGGTATCGCCGTGATAGTCGTCCGCGCCCCGCTCCTGGCATTCCGAGCGCTTGAACAAAGGCAGCACGTCTTCCCAGCCCCAGCCCGGATTGCCCATCT
>JBCCVK010000127.1:0-6962 GCA_039195495.1 Pseudomonadota bacterium | reverse complement strand
GGTTTCATAGACGAAGGCGTCCCGGATCCAGGCGGTGGGCAGACCCTTCGCCTTGACATCGGCCGAAAGCTTCGCATCGGTGCCTCCGGTGAAGCGCATGGCCTCATCGAACCAGATCCCGTGCTCCGAGAAGATCCGCGTGTCCGCGAGCCAGTTGTTCGTGACAATCGTGACGCCCGGCGTGCCGTCGAGGCCGGCCTTGCGGGCCGCGCGCCGCTCCTTGCGCGCGTAGCGCGCTACGATGCCTTGATGAAGCTTGCGTTGCGTCCAGCCAAGATCCGGGGCGGCCGGGGCGGCGCGAAGCGGCGCGCCGAGAAGCATCGCGCCGCTCTGGCGGTAACCCCGTATCAGGTTCCGGAGCCAATGGGGATCGACGATCTCGTCATCGTCGATGAAGGCAAGAAGCCGGCTGCCGGTCCCGATCGCGTGCTTCGCGGCCCGGTTCCGTCCGAAGGGAATGCCGAGTTCGGTCTCGAGCACATAGTCGAGCGGGCCGCCGGAAAGGCTCCCGCCCCTGTCCTCGACGATCCCGCGCGCACGCGGCGCGTCGTCATTCTCCACGACCAGGTAACGGACGGAACATCCTTCGGGGGGGACGAGGCGGTCGAAGCTTCCGAGCGTGGCGGTCAGCATTCCGGGCCTGCGTCGGGTCAGGACCGCCACGACGACCGAAAGCTGCTCCGGGCTTCTTTCTGCCAGATCCATTCTCCGCCTGCCTCGCCAGTTCCGCCATGCCGGCAACTCGACCCTATCATCGCATTCCGGGGATGGGAATGCCGCGGCCCCGCCCGGCCGCTTGCCATGCCCCGATGCGTCCATCCGGGCGCGACACCCGAACTCGCCGGGCGAGCGCCGCCGGAAGATGCAAAACTTTACAATACTTCCCGGGTGCCGCATATAGCGCGCGCGGCCGGGAATGCCCGGCCGGATTTTCCTTGCAGAGTCTGCCGCCGTCCTGGAGCCTGTCTTGAAGCTGAAGTCACTGTTCAAGTCGAGATCTAAAAGATCGAAGGCGAAAAAAAGCTTTCAGAGCGATCAACTCGTCAAGCAGTTCGAATACATGAAGGATGGCGGATTCGACTATGACCTCTATCGCGCGTGGCAGATCAGGAAGGCGCGCAAGGATGAACTGGACAATTGGGCCGATGAAAAGACGCTTGGGGTGATATCGGAATATGCGAAGACGAAACGCGGCATATTCAATCACGTAATCTGCCATGGAAGCAAATCCGGAATGGAGGCCGTGTTTCTGGGAGAGCGATTGAACTGCCCCGCGTTCGGCACCGACCTCACCCCGCCGCCGCATGCGCAGAATGTCGTCGAATGGGATTTCCACGAGCGTCGCGATGATTGGGTCGGCCTCGCCTCCGTAATGTACACGAATTCGCTCGATCACGCCTACGATCCAAAGAAAGCCATGGATACATGGGTCGAGCAACTGGAGCCGGAGGGGCTGATCTTCATCGAGCACACGATGCTGAGCGCACCGGAAGCGGCCAGTTTCACCGATCCTTTCGGGGCGCATCCCCTGGTGATGCCCTATCTGGTGCTCGAGTGGGGAGGCGGACGGTATTGCGTGACCGACGTCATCAAGCCCCCTTTCAGGAAACCCTATTGGAAACCGGCCGGGGAAGTGCGCGAGGACACCGATCTGGATATCTGGCTCTTCGTCGTCTCCCGCATCTGAGAGTCGTGCCCGATGGCTGGGCGAAGGATACGAGAGACGGAAACGGCCAGGATCGATGAATGCCGGCATGAAACCCCGCGACCGCCTGCGATCGCTCCGGATCAGGTCGCATGATCCCAGGCCGATCCCGCAAACCGCCAACCGCAGCGCTCGAAAAGACGGCGCGACTCCGCCTCGGTCAGCCGAAACACCTGCCTGCGTATCTCCTCGGGAAAGGCGCTGGCCGTAACGTGCCGGCGCGTGTTCGGACGCAGGCGCTTCTGGAAATCTTGCAGGCGCCGCGACCAGCGCGGCGTCCGGGTCGCAACGGAGACATTGGTTGAGAGCAGCGTCCGGTTCGAGGGGGTCGCCGGCGCAAGAGCCTCCGTCAGACCGGGCAGGCCAAGAAAATCCCCGATTTCGCCCAGAACCCGGCCGGGTTTCGCGACCAGGTCCTCGAAACGGACGATCTTGACCCGATCCTCGGGAAAGAAGCGGAGCATCCTGTCGAGATGTAATGCGTAAAGTCCGTTCGAGACATAGAGCGGGTGGAGCCAGATCTCGTCATGCACGTCCACCCTGGCGAAAAGATCGAGCTCCCGCGCCTGCGCGGCCTCCAGAACGAGCCTTATCTCCGTGGACCGGATCGCCTCCGGTTCGGCGGGAAGCCGGGCGAGGATCTCGGCGATGCCGCGGCGCTCGGCGAACCGTTTCTTCATGTGCAGATAGGACGAGAGCACCCGTTCGACCGGATCACGCACGACCAGGATGATCCGGGTGTCGTCGGGGCTCCAGGCCGCGGCGCGCTGCAAGGCGCCGTCGCTTACGGCGTAATTGATCGAGGCATCGCAGAGATAGCGGGCCGTACCCTCTCCGAACGCCTCGGCAAAGCGCGACGGATAGATCTTCTCGTTGTAATGCAGATAGATATTGGGCTCCTTGTTCTTTGCGAGTGCGATCTGGGGATGTGCGCCAAGGGCCGATGCGAGATAGGTGGACCCGCATTTCTGGAAACCGGCAAGCAGAAGGTTCGGGGCCCTCATCGTCCCGCGGATCCCGTCGCGAAGAGATCGGCGGCCCCCGTGATCCCGAAGGCCGTCACTCCGGCCGGGCGGCGCGCCTCGATGAGACCGGCATTCCACACCCCGTCTTCGATCCGTTTCATCCTCTCCCCCGAGTCGTATCTCTGCCGCGCCAGGCTGTCATTGCTTGCGCCGCGCCGCCAGCGCAGATGCCTGCGCATGCAGGTAGCCGCCGCCTCGCGCTCTGATCAACCCCCGAAACGTCTCGCCGACGGGCCCTCCGCGCGCTCCGTGGGCCGGTGGGCGGCCCTTCCGGCAAGAGCCGGTGCTTGCGCTTCCGGCGGGCTTCGATCAGGAAGTCCGTCGATGGAAGGAGAATCGGCCAGGGGGCATGGCGGCTGATGACGGCCGGAAGACTGGTGTTTCATATAGGGTCGCTCAAGACGGGGACGACCGCGATCCAGGCGGCGCTGGACCGCGACCGCGCGCGTCTCGCGGCGCATGGGATCCATTACCCGGCGACGACGCCTGAGTTTTCGCCCACGCGGTCGGCCCATCACCGGGTCGCCCATGCGGTGGCCGATCTCGGGCTCCGCAACCGGATCGGGCTTACCCTCTTCTTTCGCAGACTCCGGCGCCAGGCGGCGGATTACCGGCTCACCCTGCTTTCGGCCGAGCCGGTCTACCGCCATGTCGCCTTCCGGCCGCCGCCCCGCGAGAGCGATGCCTGGTTCGAGGGGCGCGCAGTCTATCTGAACCGGCTACGGAACTATCTGCGGGACTTCGACACCCAGATCCTGCTCTATCTCCGCCGTCCCCACGATTATGCCGTTTCGCTCTACAAGGAGGCCCTCACCAAGACGCGGTCGACGCGGATGCCCGCTTTCGCGGATATGGTAGAGGATTACGCGCCGCATTTCGAATATCCCCGTCACCTAGCGCTCCTGAAAGAGCGCTTCGGCAAGGTGGAGGTCCGGGGCTACGAGGTCGAGGCGGCGAAGGGCCTCGTGCCGGCCTTCTATGCGCGTCTCGGCCTCGAGGCGCCGCCGGCTGAAGGCCGACGGATGCGCGTCTCGGTCTCGAACCGGGCCGTCGCCTGGCTTTCCGCGCGCAGCGGCGAGGGGTCGCCCCCCGAGCAGCGCCGGCGCATCTTCTACGCCGCGCGCGATCCGGACGCGATCTTCCATGAGGCGGAGCCCTCCACGCTCTGGCCGTCCGAAGACGTGTTCGAGCGGTTCGGCGCCCGCCATGCGCAAACCTACGACATGGAGATCATGGGCGCGCCGCCCGACTTTTCGGGTCGGCCCTGCATATGGACCCGGCAGATGCAAACCGAGGCGGATGCGCGCTTCCTCGACTGGCGCGCGGAGAATCTCGCGATGCTGAAGGCGCGCGAGGCGAAAGGGCTCCGGCACTTCCACGACTGACCGCTGCCGCCGGACGATCTGATCGACCGTCCCTGAGACTGCCGCTCTCGCCCTGGCCGCCGGGTCCGGGCCGCGATCCCGACACTTTCCGCAGGGGGCCGGGAGGGCGTCGATGCGCCATCGAGGCATTTTACCGGCGCCACCGCCAGAGGCATCCGCGTGTCGGAGCGCAGATCGCATATCGACGTTTATCGGCCCTGACCGTTTCCGCCCCCTTCATCGCGCGGTTCCCGGAGAGGGATTTCACCCTGGTGAAATATCCGCTATTGCATGGGCGTCGAAACATTGCCCTCCGCCTTCCGCGACGCCGCCGGACCGTCTGGTCCCCACGTCCGGGGCCCCCGGGCGGGGTAAAGTGCAAAGGATATCTCCTTGTGCGGAATTCTGGGGATCTGCGGGGTCACGCCCGATCTTGCCATCGACGAGACGCGCTTTCTCGCCGCTCGGGACATCATGCGCAGCCGCGGGCCGGATGCGGCGGGTTTCGCGCGTTATGAGGGCGTCGCCGGCGAAGATGTGCTTTTCGGTCATCGTCGGCTCTCGATCCAGGATCTGAGCCCTTCGGGCAACCAGCCCATGATCTCGGCCTGCGGGCGATACGCCATCATCTACAATGGCGAGGTCTACAATACCCCGACACTCCGCGCCAACCTGAAGGCGGACGGCCATCGTTTCCGCTCCGGCTCCGACACCGAGGCGATCCTTGAAGGCTATGCGCGCCGGGGCCCGGATATCGTCGGGGAACTCCACGGCATCTTCGTCTTCGCCATCTGGGACCGCATGGAACGCAAGCTCTTCGTTGCCCGCGACCGGATCGGGATCAAGCCGCTCTACTGGGCAGAGGAGGGGGGAAGCCTTGCCTTTGCCTCGGATGCCCGCGCGCTGCGTGCGCTCGGATATGGCGGCGCGCGCGACGAGGACGCGCTTGCGCTTTATTTCAGTTTCGGATACGTGCCTGCGCCCCGGTCGATCTGGAAGGGGATCGCCAAGCTCGACGCGGGTGGCACGCTCGAGTGGCGCCCGGGGCGGGCGCCGGTGATCCGGACCTATTGGAGCGCGCCGGAGGAAACCGATTACGCGGAGAACTCGGTCGTCCTCGAAGCGCTCATCGACAGCGTCGTCGAAGAACAGCTTCTCTCGGATGTGCCCGTGGGGCTTTTCCTCTCGGGGGGGCTCGATTCGAGCGTCGTCGCCGCTTCCATCGCCGCCCTGGGATCGGCGGGACGGGGCGTCACGGCGCTGACGGTCGGCTTCCCGGGGCGCGCGGATGCCGACGAGGCGCCGATCGCCGAACGCACGGCGAGGACGCTTGGCCTGTCGCTCGAGATATTGCCGCTCTCGAAGAATGCGCGCGACTATTACCGCGAAGCGGTCGTCGCGCTTGACGAGCCGCTCGCTTACAGCGCCATCGTGACCCAGACCGCGATCTCCCGTCTCGCCGCCGAGGCGGGACTGAAGGTCGTGCTCTCCGGCGACGGCGGCGACGAGGTCTTCGGCGGCTATCGCTGGTATGAGAGGCTCCTCGATCCGCCGCCACCGCCGAGGAACCCTTTTGAACATATCCTGCCGAAGCACCGCCGCAGAGCCGCCGAGGCCGCCCGCGACCGGGCGTGGCGCGCGCTCTCGCCGGTCATCGCCCATGCCCAATCGGTCTTTCCCGGATTTCGGGCGGATCAGACGGCCGCCCTGCTCGGCCGTTCCGAAGCGGAGATCCGCGATCTGGCGATCGCCGCGCTCGCACGCCACGACCGCCCGGCACTGCCCGAGAAACGCCGCCGGCAGCGGCTCGATCTCTATACCTTCTGCCAGGATGTGGTGCTGACCAAGGTCGATCGCGCTGGCATGGCCTTTGGGGTCGAGGCCCGGCCGCCGCTCCTCGATCACCGGATCATCGACTGGGGGCTGTCCCGCCCGGTATCGGAGGACTTCGACGCCCGGCCCAAGAACGCGCTCCGCGAGATCGTGCGCGCCCGGGGTCTCGGCTTTCTCCTCGACCAGCCGAAGCGCGGCTTCAGCCTCAAGAGCAGCGACGCGCCGACGCGAGAGCGCATGGCCGCGGACATCACCGCCGACGCGGCGGATCTCGGCATTGCCCGCGACTGGCAGACCCATATGCCCCGGGGCATGCGGCATTACGGCCCGCGCCTTGCGCTTTTGCACTGGCTCGTGCTCTGGAACCGCGCGATCTCCTCATGAACGGCACGCCCTCCCTTTCCGCCTTCGACGATTTCCGCATCATCTCGGGCGGGGACCTGCCGGAGACCGCCGTCACCCTCTGCGCGATCCTCAGAAACGAGATGTATTTCCTCGAAGCCTTCCTCGCCCATTACCGTCGCCTCGGAATAGAGCGTTTCGTGCTGCTGAACGACCGTTCGGACGATGGCTCGCGCGCGCTTCTGATGGCCCAGCCGGACGTCACGCTGGTCGAGAGCGGATGGCACTACGGCGATGAGGTGACGCTTTCGGGGCGGCTTGCGCAGGCGATCCCAAGCGGGCGGATACTCTATATCTGGCGGGGCCTTCTGCAGCAGATCTTCGCCCCCGGCCGCTGGGCGGTGCAGGTCGATCTCGACGAGTTCGTCACGCTGCCCCCGGAGCGGAGTTTCGCGGATATCTTCACCGATCTCGGAACGGCGCCCTTCCATACGGTCTGGGGGGGGATGCTCGATGTCTACCCGGCCGATTTCGCCGATCTCATGGCGCGCCGCGCGATGCCCCGGATCGACCTTGACGCCCCTTGGTATTTCGATGCGGAACCCCATCTCCGGCTGCGCCCTGAGATCGGCGAAATCGGCCGGGTAGACATCGAGCATCCCCCCCCAGACCGTATGGAAGGGCGCCGTTCCG
>JBCCVK010000126.1:0-6973 GCA_039195495.1 Pseudomonadota bacterium | reverse complement strand
TTTCGCCACCCGCTCGATGCGCATTTCTCGTATCGTAAACACCTGCGGAACATCCCGATGTCGTGGTTCGACCATTGGTACCCGGAGGGCGATGTCGATGGCGTCACATTTCGCCGTTTTCTGGACGGTGGAGCAGAAGGATTTGACGGCGATGCCATGCCGCTTGCGCATATTATCCAGCACTACAAAGCCGCCTGGGCACTGGCGGATCGGCCCAACGTGTCGATGTTTCACTACGCGGATATGATCCGTGATTTGCCGGGCACTTTCGTCCGGCTGGCCGAATTGCTGGATATCACGCATGCCCCTGACGTTTTGGAACGATTGGTTCAGGTGGCGAGCTTCGACAATATGAGGGCGAATGCCGAGCGTTTCGCTCCCGGCGGTGGCACGGGATTCATGAAATCGGACACTGAATTTTTTGACAGCGGGACAAGCGGTAAATGGATCGGCAAACTGACGGACGGAGAGCTGAACGCATATGATGTCATGATCGACACATATCTCACACCTGCTGAACGGGTATGGCTGGAGTATGGCGAGAGGGGTCTGTGCTAAACTAAGTCGCCGCCACCCTCACGCCACGTTCTGTGCCAGCAGCACGTTGTTTTTCAATAAAATGGGCTCCAAGGCCCCAGCCTCGGCTACCTCGGCTCACAACGGCCTTGGCTTGACCGCACGGTTCGAGACGATGAGTTGGTAGAGGAAGAGCGCCGCCCGCTCCAGATCGGTGAGCGTGGCCGGGGCGCTGGCGGTGAGGCGGGCGAACACGGTCTGCACCCAAGGTGGCCGAGGCCCATCGTGCCGTCCTCCATGAACACCTCGACCAGATCTATGAGAGCGATATGAACCTCCTCACCCGGATCACCATGCCGGGCAATCCGCGCATCGCCGCCGAGGGTCAAATCCTCGCAATCGGGTTCCGCGACCATATCGGGCGCTTCCGCAGCCCGGGCCTGGCGCCACTCCCCCATCGTTCATTCAAGCCCCATGGGTTTCGGGGAACCCGCCGTGAAAGCTTAAGCGGCCGTCCAAAAGCGAACGGAAGGCCAGACCGGAGGGTCGGCCCCCGAAGGACGATATGCCGCCGGATCGAACGCAGAAGGTCTTCACCGCATCGTTTCCTGCCGCGTTAAGTATTCGGTTGATATGGAAATCGCGCTAAAGTACTGGTCGGAGCGGCATCATATAGGCCGCCAAAGAAGCAGGTGAGAATCCGCCTCGCAAATTTAATCCGATCGTCTTTGCGATACGTATACCGATCGGCATTTTGAATAAAGGGGATAAGCAAGTGATTGACGGCGGGGATACGGACCTGGCTTCGTCAGCCATTCGCAACGTGCTTCATGAATGCTGCCCGGCCGATTTGCTGCCGCGGTTGCTGGATCATCCCGATAGGGACGGGCTGGAGGCAAGCGTCTACGATGATGCCGCCTCCTTCGCGCGCAAGGATCCGGCCACGGGGCATGACATCCGCAACATCTTCCTCGCCATCACCTCATATCAGGCGGTGTTGCATTATCGGATATCGCACTGGTTGCTGCATGTCCTGGGGCATGAGGGAAGCGGGGTGGAGCCGCGGGACGCGGAACTTTACGCACTTCTCGTCGCGAAGCGTGGTAAGCTGCTGTCGGGCGCCGACATACATCCGAAATGCACCATCGGAAAGAGGTTCATCCTCGATCATGGATATGGCAACGTCATTGGCGAGACGGCCGTGATCGGCGACGACGTCTACTGCAATGGCGGCGTGATCCTTGGGTCGGCCCGCATCTTCGGCAATACTTCGGCCAAGCGACATCCGACTTTGGGCAACAACGTTCAGATCGGCGGTCTCGTCGGCATTTACGGTCCGATCACCATCGGCAACGATGTCTTCATCGGAGCCCGCTGTACCATAACCGAATGCATACCCGACGGCAGCCGCGTGGTTCTCAAGGCCGAGCATCAGGTGGTATCGCCGTAAGAACGACATGCCGCCGCGGATGAACGGCCCTAATCGCTTTTCGAAGTTTGATGGAGTGAAAATGGAACTCAAGACAGACGTAACCCGTATTACCCATGATTATGTCGCATGGTTGTCCGGCATCCTTGAGGAAACGGTATCGGAAGACGAAAACTTTCTGGATGTCGGCGGCAATTCGATGATTGCCATCACGCTGAATGGTAAACTCAAAAAGGCGCACGGGTTCGAAATCGACCTGCACACCCTTTTCACCATGTCGGTCGAAGATGCGATCCGCACCGCGGCGGACGCCACCTAACCTCTCGAGGAGATTTAATATGTCCCAGACAGCCGCGGATGCTTCCGTGAACGGGGATTATCGCTTGAACGAAGCGGAAGTCGAACGATTTTGGCAGCAGGGCTATCTCAGCCCCGTCACGATATACACGCCCGATGAAATGGCCCGGATGTGGCGCCGGATTCGTGTGGAACTGACGGATCGGAGTCACGCCGCCTATCCCGTCGACAGCTTCGGCGCGGCGACGAACATCGCCAATTACGACCGGCATCTGGATATCGACCTGCTCACCGCACATATCTGCAATCGCAAGATCGTGGAGCGGCTGACTTCGATACTCGGACCCGATATCTTGTGTTGGCGCACCGAATTCTTCCCGAAATATCCCGGCGACGAAGGTACCGACTGGCACCAGGCCGACACGTTCGCCAATGCTTCGGGCAAGCCGCAAATTCTCTGGCCCGACGAAACCGTAGATAATTTCGGCAAGGGCACGATCACCGTCTGGACCGCCTTTACCGAGGCTAAAAAGAAAAACGGCTGCCTTCAGGTCATTCCGGGCTCCCATAACAAGATGAATTACGATGAGACCAAACGGATGGCCTATCGTGGTGACACCATCAACACGATGAACAAGGAAGGGGTGAAGCGGGGCTTTTTCGGGTATGATTACCGCGAACTGCAGATCGACCCGAATTGGAGGCCGGAGGAGGAAAACGCCACGGCCCTGGAGATGGAGCCCGGTCAATGCGCGATTTTCTGGTCGACCCTCATGCATGCTTCCCATCCCAACACCTGCACCAGTCAGAAGGATTATCGTATGGGCTTCGCCACGCGCTACGTGCCCAGTTCGGTCAGCATCTATCCCGACACGGAGGTTGTCGAAGAATACGGCGGCGCCATCCCGCTCGACAATTTCGGCTCGGTGATCGTGGCCGGCAAAAGCCTGAATGCGAAAAACAAGCTCGTTCACAAAAACCTGCGTGGTACGCCCTTTGCCGCGTGATCCGATGATACGCCAGGCCAATCGTTATCTTGACGATACCTATCTGTTCAAATGCACGACGAAGGTCATCGAGACCGGACGCGATCATGACGGTCAGGGGCTTTGGGTCGCATTGGAGGAAAATATCGCCCATCCCCAAGGGGGCGGGCAACCCTCGGACCGTGTGACCTTGAACGGTTCCCGTGCGGAGCCGGTCTTCGCTCCGGATGGTTTCGGCGCCATGGCGCCCGTCCGCCTGCGACTGGGAGAGGTCGAGGCGCCGGTTGAAGGCGCGACAGTGGATATCGAGATCGACGAAGACAGCCGCTGCCGTCACGCGGCGTTGCATACCGGCGGGCATCTGCTGCACTGGGTGTTGCAGGAATTCGGCTGGCAGGCGACAAAGGGCAATCATTTCCCCGGAGAATCCCGGGTAGAGTTTCGCGCCAAGGATGGTGAACCGCCCGCGCCCTGGGACGAAATCGCCGAGACCGTGGCGGCGCGCTGCCGGGCGCTTCTGGCCGAAGCACCTCGGGTCACGGCCTGGATGGAGGGTACCACCCGTCTGACCCGGATTGGCGAGACCGAAAATGTACCCTGCGCAGGCACCCATGTCGATCATCTCGGCCGGATCGATGCGTTCGCTCTGATCGGAGGCAAGGTCAAGAAAGGTATCTTGAAACTGCGCTACGACGCAACGCATATCGCTCTGTGATCGCCTCGCGTCGGCTGCACCACGTGTTTCTGCCTCATGCAGGGGGCGCGGGCGCCGATCTCTTGGGCATCGCCAAGACGCTTTGCGAAGCGCCCAACCGGCATTTGCTGGAACTGCCCGGTCGAGGGCGCCGGCGGCGTGAGCCGCTGGTGCATGACTGTGCCATCGCACTCGACGATCTGGATGCGCGGCTGAAGGCCCGCTTCGCCGCGACGGACTTGACCGGCAATACGCCGGTACTCTTCCTTGGTCATAGCTTTGGCGCCTATATGGCCTGGATGCTGGCCCGCCGGCACAGCGCGCGCCATCCCTTCGCGCCCGTGGTCGTGGTCGCCCTGTCGAACCGGCCGTTGCATATACGGCGCCGCTTTCACGTGCCGCATGGGGTTTCGCGGGCGCGGGATGCCGCGCTCTTTTCCGAACTGGTCGCCTTTGTCGAAACCCTTGGCAACATCCCCGAGGTCATCCGTGCGACACCGAATTTATTCGAACGTTTCATGGCCGTGCTTGCCGCTGACCTGGCCGTCGCCGATGGACTGCCCTGGGATTTGGCCGCGTTGCAGGCGCCTTTGCCCTTGATCACAGGGCACGGGGAAACGGATCCGGTGTGTCAGATCGATCAGGATCGCTGGGCGCAACTCGGCACCGGACCACATTTCCACTTCACGTTGCCTGGCGGTCATTTCTTGCCCATGGACAGCACCGCCGCCCTGGCCCGGATCCTGACCGGCAGCGATATTTATCGGCGCTGGGCCGTTTCGTGAGCTTACGCCTGCGGTTTCTGCCGGTCGGCATGACGACCGAACCAGGACGGCAGGCGCGGCTTCAGAACGATGATCGCAAGGCCCGAAAGGATCAGCGCGATGGCGATCACCTTGGGGGCGTTGAAGGTGTCGTCGAACATGAGATACGAGCCGATGATGCCGAAGACCGGTACCACAAGCGTGAACGGCGCCACCTTGGCCAGCCCGTGCTGGCGGATCATGTAGCTGAAGATGCCGTAACCCAGCAAGGTCGTCGCATATGCAAGATACATCAGGCTGCCGAAGCCGATCGCTGTCATGTCGATGATCGCAGCATGCACGGTGTCCATGCCATCGACGACGTAAGAGGCAAGATAGAGCGGCATGATGGGGACCAGACTCGACCAGACGATGAAGGAGAGCATGTTGATCGCTCCGGCCTGTTTGGTGATCGTGTTCGCGATCGCCCAGCAAAGCGCCCCCATCAACACCAGCATGACGGCCAGAATGTTGGTGTCGGTGTCCTGGATCGACCCAATGATGACGACACCGATCACGGCCAGGACGATCCCGAACATCGACCGTTTTCCGATTACCTCGCCGAAAATGATACTCGACAGGATGAGCGTGAAGAAGACCTGCGACTGAAGCATCACCGAGGCGAGGCCGGCCGACATCCCCGCGGCCATTCCGAAGAATAGAAATCCGAACTGTCCGACCCCGGAAAACAGCCCGAACAGCAGAACCCATTTGTAGTCACATGTTGGTCTGGGCAAGAAGAACACCGCCGGGAAGGCGGCGAAGAAGAACCGCCCCGTCGCCAAAAGCAGCGGTGGGAAGCCATCCAGCCCGATCTTGATGACCGAAAAGTTGAACCCCCAAATCGCCATGACCATGACCAGCAACGCCGTATTCTGCAGTTTCATCCGGCGACTCCCTGAAATAGATGCAACGAATGAATTCAGATGTACCAGAGCGCGTGGTCGTAGGCGAGCGTCAGTACCTTGTGGCGGGTCTTGTCGGTGATCTTTTCGTTCACTTCGCGCGCAACCTTCAGGCAGGCCGCGCTGGTATTGCCGATCATATAGCCGTGCTCGCCGATGAAATCGGCTTGTATCCGCAGCATGTCTTCGTGTGACACGGTTTCGTGCCGCCCGATCAGGTCCCAGTCCAGAAGCGGGGGCGCGACGCCCACCGAGATCCCTTCGAGGGCGTGATCGACGAACTTGTTTTGACGGCTGTCGCAGCCTTCGGGCTCCATCAGCACGGTCTCGGCGAGCAGTCCCTCGCGTTCAAGAACCCGCGCGATGCCGGTGATATGCGCACCGGTCCCGGCGCTGCTTATGAACGTCACTTTCTCCAGGCCCGGATAGTCGCGCAGCTGCCTCACGATCTCGGGGCCCGTTTCCATCTCATGCGCTTCCAGCCCGTCGACGTTGTTCAACTGGTCGGTGTAATAATAGGATTTGCCGAGCGCGTCCTGATGCGCGAGATACCACTCGATCACCTCGCGCGGCTGCATGCCTTGTTCTAATTTGTCAATTCCGATCGACTTGGCCCCGAAATCCTCGATCGCCTTGCGCTTCTTGGCGCTGAAGGAGAGGCCGATCACCACCTCGACCGGCACCCCATAGGTACGGCAGGCCAGGGCCAGTCCAAAGCCGAAATTGCCGCCCGTTTTCTCGATTACCGTCGTTTTGCCGAGCACGATGTCGCCGCGTTCCAGGGCCCGTTTGATGATATTGCGCGCCGCGCGCCATTTGTGGCTGCCGGCGGGATTATCGAGTTCGAATTTCATCAACAGGCCGGATTCGATCTCGCGCATGGCGGTGGGCGTTACTTTTATGTCGGGATCGACGTTCGTGGGGTTCATCAATGGCATTACGCTGGTTCCGATTCGTTGCTGGTCGCTGGATTGCGGCGAAGGCGCAGCCGTTCGAACAGGTCGTCCTTGTCCACTTTGCCGTTCACGGTGCGTTTGATGACCGACACCGGTATATACTTGTTCGGACGCATATAAGCCGGCAGCCTGTCTTTGGCAACTTGCCGCAGGTTACGGCGTATCTTCGCAAGCCTGTCGTCATTCGCGTCGTGCGGCATGATGAAAAAGCAGATCAGAAGTGGACCCGCCTCGGTCGGCTCCGCCAACACCGACAGATCCGACACGTCACCGTCGGTGAGCAGCGCGCTTTCGATCTCGCCGGTCTCGACGCGGTGGCCATTGATCGACAATTGATCGTCTACGCGGCCGCGATACACGAAACCGCCGTCAGGCATCCGGGTCACT
>JBCCVK010000125.1:0-6984 GCA_039195495.1 Pseudomonadota bacterium | reverse complement strand
CGTGAAAGCGCGGATTCGCCTGCTCGAACGCGTCGATTTCCGCCTGCACGCCCTGGCGTCGCTGCTGCTCGACGTTCTGCGAGACGCCGCCGAGCCTTTGTTCCAATTGTTCGATTTTTTGAACCAGCGTGACGATCTGACGATCCTTGTCGTTCTCCGCCGGGTTTCGTGCCGCCTGCCCCGTCACGTGGCCCAGCATGTCCTCCAAGGTCATCCCGAAGTTTCGCGCGATCGCCGTCAGCCCCTGGCGCATGTCCCTGGCAAGGAGTTGCTCCATGGCGACGTAGTTGCCGAGCACCTCGTGCATCTCGACCCCGTGTTGCGACGCGAGATCGAAATAGGGTTTCAGCGGCGCCAGTTGTTCGTCCTTCTGCGCCAGGCCGCGCTCCATCTCCCCGATGGCGCGCTTGATCTCCCCTTTCACCGCATCCGGGGCGTCGTTCCACGCCGCCTTGGCGTCGGCGGAAAACCGGGCCGGCGGTTCGCCGAGGGGCGCCCGATCCGCGGAGGGCGCATCGGGGCGCGCCACGTCCGCGGGCTGCGCGCCATCCTTGGCCACGAATTTCCCGTCCGGGCCCCGTGGCCGGGCGCCCTCGGCGGGCGTATCGGCTGGCTTGGCCTCATCCGCATCCTTCCCCGGCGCTTCTACATCACGAAACGCCTTTTCGATCGCTTCCATGCGCGAACGGGGCTGCGCACCACCATCCGGCGCGGGCGGCGTCGGGGAACCTCGATCGGTCGGGGTTGTGTCTATCGGTTCAACAACAGGTGTCGGCTCCGCCGGGGCGGGTGCCGGTGTGTTTTCCGGGTCCATGATCTTTCCTGTCTGAGAGGGTCGCGAGTTCGGGTGTCAAACGGCGCCGAAACCGGCCTGCGACAAGGCACGATCAATACTGGCGCGGCGCTCATGCCTTTGTCGTTCGGTTTCGGCGCGCGGGGGGGCCGGTTTTCTCATCGGCACGTCGTTGCCGACCTCGATCACGCCCGCGCGTCTGTATTCCGCCCTCAAGGCGGATTTGCTGTCATACATCCTGCCGTTCGTCATCGACATCAGCGGCGCGATGGTGTCCGAGCTGATCATCGGCGCGGGAAAGCTCGGGGGCGGTTCAGGCGGCGGGATACATGCGGACGGCCACGGGGCATCAAGCGCGTGCCACTCACCACATTGTTTACAAAGACGCTGTCGGGGCATGGGCTGCGCACCTCTCTCTCTTCGTCGGGGCGACGGGGCGCGCCGAAATCCCGGCGGGCCCGCGGGGGGATCCGTTCTTCGTCAATATCCGCTCCTTCAATCCGGTGGACCATGGGAAGACCCCGGCCGACGCGCGCTTGTGAACAGGCGCATATCGGTGTAGCGTCCCCGTCACAGCACACATGTCAGATCCTGCGAAGATCGGCGGGCGCGCGCCGGCCGGCACGAGATGGACGATTCAATGACCCCGGAAAACCGGCCCGGATACCACCGGCCGATACCAACGCATGGCGCGATCTTCAAACTGGCGTGGCCGCTTGCGGTGAACGCGATCCTGCTTCAGGGCATCGTCATTCTCGACACCTATCTGGTCTCCATCTTGGGCGAGAACGCCTTGACCGCGATGGGATTGGCCGGGGCGATCGCGGGATTGCTCTCGGGGGCGCTCATGTCCATTTCCCACGCGACTCAAATTCTCGTGGCGCGGGCGAAGGGCGCCGACGACCCGGTGGCGCTGAAGAGCGCCCTATGGTGCGCCGTCGCGATCGGCGGCGCCGTCGCCGGACTTGGGCTCGCGCTCGTCCGGACGCTGGGTGACGACGTCATCGGAAGTTTTGCCCACACGCCCGAGATCGCTCAAGACGCGGTCGCCTATCTCGACATTTTTGCGTTGGTCATCGTTTTCGAGGTCGGCAGTCAGGCCATTTCCTGCCACTTCAACGGCACCGGCAGAACGAGACTGCCATTCTACAGCCACCTCGCCGAGATGCCGGTCAATATCGGTCTGAGCGTCGTTTTGATTTTCGGACTGTACGGGTTTCCCGAGCTTGGCCTAAAAGGAGCAGCCATCGGCAGCGCCGCCGCCGCGCTCGTGCGCCTTCTGTTTCTGGCCGTCTGCCTTCACCGTCTCGAGGCCGCCGTCATTCGCGCGCCGGGCTGGGCGCGGGCCACATTTCCCGCGTCCGTGACATGGCACGCCCTCTTCGCGCTGCCTGTCGCCGCGGCCTTCTTCGGGCAGGCCGCGTGCAACACCGTCAGCGCGCTGCTCTACGCCCGCATGAGCGTCAACGACTTCGCCGCGATGACGCTGATCCTTCCTTGGATACAGGTGGTGGGCACGATGATGATTTCCTGGGCGCAAGCGACCGGAATTTTCGTGGGGCAGCTTCTGGGGCAGCGGGAAACCGCTGGGCACATGAACGCGTTCCTCAAGCGGTCATGGCGGGTCTGCATCGTCATCGCGGCGTTCGTCTCAACGCTCTATTTGGCCGCGTCCATGTCATTCCGTTGGATCTACGAAGATCTGCAACGGGAAACGCTGGACGCGCTCTGGAGCTTCGTACCGGCGCTGCTCCTTCTGAGCTTCCCCAAGAGTTCCAACGCCATGTGCGGCAGCACGCTCCGGGCGGGGGGCGACACCGTCTACGTGATGAACATTCATCTGTTTTCCCAATGGGCCTATCGCGTGCCCATGACCGCTCTTCTCGTCCTCTATCTGGACTGGTCGGTCACCTGGGTGTTCGCATTGCTCCTTTTTGAGGAATGTCTCAAGTTTCCGTTTTTCCATCTGCGGGTCCTCAGCGGGAAGTGGAGAACGATGCTCGACCGGCGGACGTAAGCGGCGGGCGATCCGGCCGACCGTCCTGCGTCGGCGTCGGCCGAGGCGCGTGGCGCATCGTGCTGGCGGCGATGTTCCGGCGCGGCCAGGTCGGCCCTTGCCTTTCCGGGCCCTGATTTTCCGCTTCAGGACAGTCTTTCCTGTGAAGACGCCGCCCGCGCGATGTCCCGCGAAATCCTCTCGGTCTCGGCCCGGACCTTTTCCGTCTCGGCCTGCGTCCTTTCGATCCCGGCCCGGGCTTCATGCGTCTTGAGCCGCATGTCCATCTGCGTTTTCTGCAACTCCAGTTGCGCCTTTTGCATCTGCATCCGCATGCCGGCCTGGGCCGTTTGCTGCTCCGGCGTCGGGCCTTGCTGTTGTGTGGCTCGAGACGCCTTCAATTTCACCTGCTCGGCGAAATCGTCGATCACGCCGCCGAGTTCGCGCCCGGCCCGGAAGCCCCCGGCGGCGAATTTCATCATTTCCGCCGCGAACGGCGCCGTCTCCGGCTGCTGCGCCACCATGGCGCCCGCCTGCCGAATGAAGCCGCCCATCGCCGCGATGAACTCGATCCGGCTTTGTTTTTCGGCCTCCTCGTTCGGCGCGATGGTGCTGTCACTCTCGACCTCCAGCAGGAACGGTCTGAGGCGCTGCGCCTTCAGAAAGGCGTCGAGCTGCTCGATGGTGACGATTTCGGCCATATCCGGCGGCTGTCCGGCCTCCACCGCCTGGATGACCATTCGTTCGGCCCGGAGGGCGTCGGGGATATCCATATCGGCGATGATCGCCAACTCCTGGGCCGGGACCGTTTCCGCGAAAATCTCCGCCTTCATCCGGATGACGTCCCGCGCGACGCGCACCATCTCGGCCTGGCGTTCCCGCACCCGGACCGAACCGTATTGCGCCTTCAGGTTCTGCGCCGTGGCGGTCTCGCCCGCCTCGGTCGCGCCGCGCATGATGTCGCTCAGCCCCGTGATCTCGTAGACGTCCTGAATGAGCTGCCGGCGCAGCGCGACGAGCTGGGTGATCACCCGGGCGGCCTGTTCCACGGGCAGCCAGACGATGGCGTCCTTCAGCGCCTGCCCGCCGAACGCGGCGAAATTCGAGACCGGCACCAGAATGGCCTTGTTGTCGGTCGCGGCCATGGCCGCCTCGACGGCCTCGCCGATCTCGGACACGCCCGAGGCGTAAAACCCCTTGAGCCGCAGGCTCTCGGCCAGCGCCGCGATGCGCGCGGTCATCTCGTTGATCTCGTCGATCTGGTCCTGATAGTATCTGTAATCCGGAACCGGCTTCAGCGAGCGCCGTTCCAGCGTGCCGTAGGCGGGGCGCGGGCACGGGAAGAACCCCTTCACGTCGATCAGCGGCGGACGCTCATCGAGCACCTCCTCGACGCCTTCCGTCACCCAAATGACGCTTCGATCCGACTTCGACCAGACCTCCCAGACATGCGCCTTCCTCTCGGCTTCTTTCGGCGCGTCGTCATCATCCTTGGTTTTGATCTTTTCGAGTTTTGCCCGCCAGAAGATGTCGCCGAACCTCTCCACCCCTTCCCGGCGCGTCAGATAGGCCCGCCGGGCGATCCATCCGACCTCGGCCCATTTGCGCGCCGGGGCGTGCACGAAATCCGCCCGGTCGACATGGATGCACCCGCCGTTGTCCAGAACCCAGGCCACGCCCCGCGCCGAGACCGCCAGATCGTCGCGCACATGCAAGAGCGTGTCGTGCAGATCGTCCGCCTCGATGTCGTAGGACAGCACGCGCTCCAGCAGTTCCGACGCCTTGCGCACGACCTCGCGCGTATTGCCGGAATGGCGCGGCATCACCACCGGCCGCGGCGGGCGGGCGTAGATCGCGGGTCTGAGCACTTCCAGATTGGCCCAGAACATCTGAAACGCACGATCGCCCGGGGCGTCCGCCGGATCCCCGGCGCCGGCATATCGCCTGTCGATGCCGTCGCAGGCGGTCTGGTATTTCTCGAAATGGGCCTGCGCGGCCCCGATCAGCGCCAGCCAGTGCCGGGCACCGTGACGACCGCCGTGCGTGTCGTCGTTCTCGGGCGCGTCGATATGGTCATCGATCATAGCCTTCGCCTTTTCTTGCGGCCCATCTCGGGCGGACCGATCCAGACCTGTCCGGGTCCGGATTTCTGAACGGCCCTGATCCGCCGGACCGCCATGTCCCGGTAGCCCTGGGCCGCGTATCGCAGAGCGTCGGCCGTATGGCTGGTCCAGTCGTGTTTGGGCCGGTTTTTGAAAACCCCGGCCTTTTCGTCAAACTCGGTTCGGTAATTCCTGAGGGACTCCAGCCCCCGGGCGCAGCGGCGCGCGTCGAACCACATGCGCGGGAAGAGCTGGCGCACGCCGTTTATGCCGTCCTCGACGGTGGCCGGGGGCAGCAGAAAGGGCCTGCGCCCCAGCCCCGCCAGCGTCTCCAGCCGCGACCGGCCCGTGTCGAGGGAACGCACCTTCGCGTCGTGGGGAACGTAGTCGATCCCGCCCCCGTAACCCCGCGCCTCCAGTTCCGCGACGTAATGGGGCAGCGGCTTGCCGTGATCCTCGATATGATCGATCAGCCGCATGCCCTCGGGGCCGATCTGGAACACCCAGATCGCGGTGCTGTCGCCGATCCCCAGATCCCAGGCCGTGTGGATGGGCAGATCGGGATCTGCCCCGATATCCCCGATCCGGCCTTCGCCTTCGGCGGCGACGACCAGGGCCGCGTAATACGCCCCGACGATGGCCGCGTCGAAACTGCACTCGAATTCCTGCGCATACTGCTCGGGCGTCATGTCGTCCCGGGCGCTCGCAAGCTCCTCGGCATCGATCAGGCCGGTCTCGGAGGCCCGCAGGCACATCTCGAACCAGTCCGGGGAGTGGCGGGCGCGCTGATACATGTGATAGAAGGCGTTGCGCCCCTTCGGCGTGCCGATGAAAACCCCCCACCCTTTTCGATCGCTGAGGGCGGGCCGGATCACCTCGGACCAGGCGCGCGGGTTCATGTCACCATATTCGTCCAGCACGCAACCGTCCAGATAGATGCCGCGCAGCCGGTCGTAATTGTCCGCCCCGTAAAGCCTGACCCGGCCGCCATTCGGGAAATCCAGCCGCAATTCGCCCTCGTTGGGACGCGCCCCCGGAATCGCGCCGCCATAGTGCTTGAGATAGGTCCAGGCGACATCCTTGGCCTGGGTATAGAACGGGGCCAGATAGGCGAATCTGGGATTCGGGCGCGGACAGCGCAAGACCGCCTCGATCAGATCCACGACGCAGGCGACGGTCTTGCCGGCACGGCGATGCGCCACCACGCAGGCCCATCGCTGCCGGCGGTGGTGGAACGCGACGAATTGCGCCCGGGACCGGTAGCCCAGATCGACGCCCTCAGCCGGCACGCGGACCTCCGCCGGGCGCGTGCGCGCCCTCTCCGGCGGGCTTTTTCGGATGGCCGTCCGCGCCGTGCTTCACCGCCGCGACAGGAACGCCCGCCCGCGGCGTCGCGTTCCCCCCGTCCGGTATGCCTTGCCTCTTCGGTTCTGGTCTGGACATGCTGCATCGCTGCCGGTTCAGACGGTCAGCGCCCTGAAGGTTGGGGGTTGGGGACACGGCCGAACGCCGGGTCCGGGGCATTCATACCCGGCGGTCACGCCGGGTGCGTTCCGGATCGCCAAACGGCCATCGCACACGGGCGGGACGAAGGATCAATGTCCGGACCGTCCGCCTTCGAAACATGGCAGAACATCCTCGTCGAAATAGGGCTGCTGATTCGCCCAGAACATGTAGTCGACATCAAGGAAGTCATGGGCAAAGGCATGCAACTTCGGCACGATGGTATTTCGATTCCCGACATACCGATTCGTACCGGTCTCACCGATGTAATTGCCGTCCTGAATCGCAATGCCGATCGGAACGGAAAATTCGCCCTCATGCATCATTGCCAGCGCGTGATTGAGCTGGCCCTTTCGCCGTATCAGAAGGTCGGGCGCGCCCAGACCAACACCGATCTCCTCTCCGAACGCGTAAATACCCTGAAGATACCCTGCGTTCTCCCACGGCAACCACTCCCCCGGCATGAAATTCGCGTATTGCATCGTCGTCGTATTCGGAAAGGCGGATTTGAGCGCGCGCATGTTCGTCTTCAGCGCCGCCGCATAGCGGGCCGGCGAGAAACCGGGATCGGTCGCGCCCGTGACGCCGAT
>JBCCVK010000124.1:0-7051 GCA_039195495.1 Pseudomonadota bacterium | reverse complement strand
GATGGCCGTAAGACCAGATTTCAGGCTGCGCGTTCGCGCGTCCGACAAAGGGATTGTCCATGGGCACGCGTCCATCACGGGCGATGCGCACGACCGATCCGTTTTCGCGGCTCAGATCCTGCGCCGAGGGACGGTCCCCGCGATCACCGACGGTGAGGTAGAGAAACCCGTCGCGCCCTTCGACGATGCGGCTTCCGAAATGGCGCCCGCCGCGCGAGCCCGCCTCGAGTTCGAAGATGGTGCGGAATCCTTCAAGGCGGCCGCCATCCGCATCCAGCCTGCCCACACCAAGGGCCGTGCCCTGGCCGCGCCCCTGGGGTTTGGCGTAACTCAGAAAGACCTCGCGACTCTCGGTGAAGTCCCGGGGCACCAGGACATCCAGCAATCCGCCCTGACCAACCGCCGCCACGCGCGGGGTTCCGACGACCGTCCGTCGCCGGCCGGAAGCATCGAAATGCAGCAGCGTCCCGTCGCGGATCGTGACCAGAAATCCGCCGCCGGGAAGAAACGCCAGCCCCCATGGTTCGATCAGATCATCGGCGACCACTTCTACGTGAAGCGGCCCGGCCGAGGTCTGAAGCCGGGCTTGCGCCAGAGCCTCCCGCAAGGGGATTGCCGAAAGAAGTGCGGTCATGGCCAGTGCGGCCCATGTGAACTTGTGCGGCATGTCCTTCCTTTCACGCATTTACGTGCTGCAAAACACCGTTTCGGGAAATCCACCCGAGCTCAAAAGGATCGTTCTGTCGTTTCGGTCTTTTCTTATCTTGAACAACCAATTAGGCTCTCAATTGAATTTTCCAACTAGGGAGGCATCTATGAAAAAGCTGCTTATGGCGACAGCCGCCACTGCCCTGACGGCGGCGGGAGCCCTCGCGGGTGGCCATGAAAAAGACATCAAACTGGGGATTCTCTTCGGATTCACCGGTCCAATCGAATCGCTGATACCGCCGATGGCCGCCGCGGTCGAAATGGCGATGAAGGAAGTGACCGACTCGGGCTTGCTGCTGGGGGGCACCAAGGTATCGGGCGTCAATGGCGACACGGGCTGCATCGATGCCGGTATGGCGACCGCTTCCGCGGAGCGCGTGATCACCGCCGAGGGTGTGAAGGGGATCATAGGCGCGGATTGTTCGGGCGTGACCGGATCCGTCCTGTCGAACGTCGCCCTTCCGAATGGCATCGTGATGATTTCGCCTTCGGCAACCTCC
Source organism: Pseudomonadota bacterium (assembly GCA_039195495.1). Lineage (GTDB taxonomy): Bacteria > Pseudomonadota > Alphaproteobacteria > Rhodobacterales > Rhodobacteraceae > JBCCVK01. Next base: position 5,843 of record JBCCVK010000124.1, on the reverse strand, counting down.
CCGGCGCTGTCGACGCTCGAAGACAACGGGCTGTTCTTCCGCACCTCCCCTTCGGACGCCCGTCAGGGCGCGGTGATGACCGAGGTGCTGATCGAAGAAGGGGTCAAGGAAGTCGCGCTGACCTATACGAACAACGATTACGGCAAGGGCGTGGCCGACAGTTTCAAAGCCGCGTTCGAAGCCGAGGGGGGCGTCGTGACCATCACCGCCGCGCATGAAGATGGCAAGGCCGATTATTCCGCCGAGGTCGGCGCGCTGGCCGCCGCCGGGGGCGAACGCCTGGTGGTGGCCGGTTACGTGGATCAGGGCGGTTCGGGCATCGTGCGCGCCGCGCTCGACTCCGGCGCCTTCGATCTCTTTCATTTCTCGGACGGGATGATCGGCGACAGGCTGGAGGAGAATTTCGGTTCGGAGATCGACGGTTCGGGCGGTCAACATCCCGGCACCGACAGCCCGGGTGGAGAGCGGTTCGTCGACATGGTTGGCGGCGCCTTCGACGCCACTTCGCCCTTCACGCCGGAATCCTACGATGCCGCCGCGCTGATGATGCTGGCAATGCAGGCTGCGGGTTCGGTGGAATCCGCCGATTACAAGACCAAAGTCGTAGAGGTGGCCAACGCGCCGGGAGAAAAGATCTTTCCGGGGGAATTGGGCAAGGCGCTGCGAATCCTCGCCGATGGCGGCGATGTCGATTATGTCGGCGCGACCGCCGTTGAGTTGATCGGTCCCGGCGAATCGGCCGGCAACTACCGTCAAATCGTCATCGAAAACGGCAAGATCACAACGAAGAGATATCGTTAAAACAACCTTGCAACATATTGAAAACAGCCCTGGATTCTCTTCCAGGGCTGTTTCACATCGAGGATGTGCTTTGACATGATCGTCGTTGAGAGCCTTGTCAAGCAGTTCGGGGGATTTCGGGCCGTCGACGGCACAAGCCTTAAGATCGGAAGCGGATCGATCACCGGCCTGATCGGACCCAACGGAGCTGGAAAAACCACGCTTTTCAATGTGATCGCCGGTGTTTACAAACCAACGTCGGGCTCGGTCAGGATGGATGGCGAAGACATAACCGGCCTGCCCCCGCATACCTTGTTTCACAAAGGTCTCTTGCGAACATTTCAGATCGCGCATGAATTCCCGACCATTACGGTCCGTGAAAATCTGATGATGGTGCCCGGCGGCCAGCGCGGCGAGACGCTCTGGAATGCCTGGTTCGCACGCCGAAAGATTGCCGAGGATGAAAATCATCTTTTAAAGAAAGCCGACGAAGTCCTTGATTTTCTTACGATTTACCATCTAAGGGATGAAAAGGCCGGCAACCTTTCAGGTGGGCAGAAAAAACTGCTGGAACTGGGTCGAACGATGATGGTCGATGCCAAGACCGTGTTTCTGGACGAGGTCGGCGCGGGGGTGAACCGGACACTTCTGAACACCATAGCCGACGCGATCGTGCGTCTGAACCAGGAACGCGGCTACACTTTCTGCGTCATCGAGCACGACATGGACTTCATCGCCCGACTTTGCGATCCGGTGATCGTGATGGCGGAAGGTCACGTGCTGACCGAAGGCACGATTGATCAGATCAGGTCGAACGAAAAGGTGATCGAGGCTTATCTGGGCACTGGACTGAAGAGCAAAAGCGCCGGAAACGCGGATTGAGAACGGATCATGAATGGCCGGACAGAGGAAAAGACGAAGGGCACGGACGCGGACGCGCCTTTCCTGATCGGGGAAACGATGTCAGGCGGCTACGGGAAGGGGCCGAACATCCTGCAAGAATGTACCATCGCCGTCGATCGCGGCGAGATCGCGGTGATCGTCGGTCCCAATGGCGCGGGCAAATCGACCGCGATGAGGGCCATCTTCGGAATGCTCGACATTCGAAAGGGTGTAGTGCGGTTGAAAGGCGAAGACATCACCCATTTGACCCCGCAGCTCCGTGTGGCCAAGGGCATGGGTTTCGTGCCCCAGGTGCGCAACATTTTCCCTTCGATGACGGTGGAGGAGAATCTTGAAATGGGCGCCTTCATCCGCCGTGGCGACATTCAGGCCACCATGGCGCGAATATACGACCTGTTTCCTGTCCTGCGTGAAAAACGTCGGCAGCCCGCCGGAGAGCTTTCGGGCGGTCAACGCCAACAGGTCGCGGTAGGTCGAGCGCTAATGACCAAGCCCGAAATACTGATGCTGGACGAACCCACCGCCGGCGTCAGTCCGATCGTGATGGACGAGTTGTTCGACCGGATCATCGAGGTGGCCCGCGCCGGAATCTCGATTCTGATGGTGGAGCAGAACGCCCGTCAAGCGCTCGAGATCGCCGACAAGGGATATGTCCTGGTGCAGGGCCGCAACGCCTATACCGGGACCGGGCGGGAATTGCTGGCCGACCCCGAGGTCCGGCAGTCGTTCCTGGGGGGATGAGACGATGCGCGTTTGGACCGTTTCCGGGCCGATTGCCGTTCCCCGCCCGTCCCCGTCGGCCACGGCGGCACGAACGGACTGCGTTTGCCCCCAAGGACACCGGAGTGTGATCCCATGCCGCCAACGGCTTCGCCCGATGCCCGATCATGTTGAAAGCCGTCCCCTCCGGGACAGTCTTTCCAGGATATGGATAAGTACATGGATTTCCTGAATGCTCTCGTGGCGCTCTCCAATTTCGTTCTGATCCCGGCGCTCTCCTACGGCAGCCAACTGGCGCTGGGGGCGCTGGGCATTACGCTGATCTATGGAATCCTGCGGTTCTCCAACTTCGCGCATGGCGACACGATGGCGTTCGGCACGATGGTCACGATCTTCGCAACCTGGTGGATGCAGGCGGGCGGCGTCAATCTCGGCCCCTTGCCCACGGCTCTGCTGGCACTGCCCGCCGGCATCGCGGCGACGGCCCTGCTGGCGCTGGGAACCGACCGGCTGATCTATCGCTTTTACCGGGCGCGCAAGGCCGCGCCCGTCATTCTGGTGATCGTGTCGATGGGCGTGATGTTCGTCATGAACGGCGTCGTGCGCATCCTTATCGGGACCGGCGATCAGCGTTTCGCCGACGGTGAAAGGTTCATCATCTCCGCCCGAAACTTCAGGGAGTTGACCGGCCTGCGCGAAGGGCTCGCCTTCAAAACCAGCCAAGCCATTACCATCGTGGTGGCCGTGATCATGGTCGCCCTGCTTTTCTGGTTTCTCAACCGGACTCGCACGGGCAAGTCGATGCGGGCGTTTTCGGACAACGAAGACCTGGCATTGCTTTCGGGAATCAATCCGGAGCGGGTGGTCACCTATACATGGATGATCGTGGCGGCGCTGGCCACGGTCGCGGGGGTGCTTTACGGTCTTGACAAGTCCTTCAAACCCCTGACTTATTTCCAGCTCTTGCTTCCGATGTTCGCCAGCGCCATCGTCGGCGGCCTTGGCAGCCCGCTGGGGGCCATCGCCGGCGGCTTCGTCATCGCCTTTTCAGAAGTGACGATCACCTATGCCTGGAAGAAGGTCTTGGGCTATCTGTTGCCTGAAAATCTCGAGCCAACCGGCCTCGTTCAGATGCTCAGCACCGATTATAAATTCGCGGTCAGCTTCGCGATTCTGGTGATCGTACTGCTTTTCAGGCCGACGGGTCTGTTCAAGGGGCAAACCACATGAGGTCTTCGCTTCGCACCCCGCTTCTGGCGCTGTTCGTCGCCGCTCTGTTCGTGCTCGAGGGCTCAACGGATTTCTGGTTCTTTTCGGGCAGTTGGAACTCGGCGCTGGTCATCCTGAACATGGCGCTGATCTCGGCGATCATGGCGCTCGGGCTGAATCTGCAATGGGGCTTCGCGGGTCTGTTCAACATCGGAGTCATGGGCTTCGTGGCGCTCGGGGGATTGGCGACCGTACTGATCGCCATGCCGCCCGTGAGCGGCGCCTGGACCGCCGGCGGCTGGCGCATCGGCGGCGGCCTGATCCTTGGTGCGGCTACGATCGCGGCGGCGATCGCCGTATACGCCTCCCATCTCGGACGCCGGATCAAGGCGCTGGCGACACCGGCGATTCTGGTGATCGGTTTTCTGCTCTACCGCGCGGTCTTCGATCCGGGCGTAAGCGCGGTCGAGGCGGTGAACCCGGCCAGCGCCGGCTATCTGGGCGGGCTTGACCTGCCCGTGCTCCTGTCCTGGCCCGTTGGTGGGCTGCTGGCGGCGGGAGCCGCATGGATAATCGGCAAGACCACCCTTGGATTGCGTTCGGATTATCTGGCCATCGCCACGCTGGGGATCGCCGAGATCATCATTGCCATCATGAAGAACGAAGACTGGCTGACACGCGGCGTGAAAAACGTGGTCGGCATCCCGCGGCCGGTTCCTTACGAGGTCGATCTGCAGAACGATCCCGGCTTCGTGGAGGGCGCGGCGAGCTTTGGCCTGGACACGGTTACGGCCTCGACACTCTACGTGAAATTCGGCTATTCGATCCATTTCGCCATCGTGCTGCTGGGACTGCTCATCCTTGCGCAGCTCGCGCTGAAGTCACCCTGGGGAAGAATGATGCGCGCCATCCGCGACAATGCGGTCGCGGCCGAGGCGATGGGGAAGAACGTCACCAAACGACATCTGCAGATCTTCATTCTCGGCTCGGCGATCTGCGGGCTGGCCGGAGCGATGATGACCACGCTGGACGGACAGTTAACGCCCGGCACCTATCAACCGCTGCGCTTCACCTTCCTGATCTGGGTCATGGTCATCATCGGCGGCTCCGGCAACAATTTCGGCGCCGTTCTAGGCGGCTTTCTCATCTGGTTCCTATGGGTGCAGGTCGAACCCATCAGCCTGTCGATCATGCATTTGATCACGTCCGGCATGGCCGAGGACAGCTGGCTGCGGGCGCAGATGCTGTCGTCGGTGGCGTATACGCGCCTGCTGACGATGGGGGTGCTGTTGCTGGTGGTATTGCGTTTCAGCCCACGCGGCCTGATCCCCGAGCAGTGAGCCCACCACGCCTTTCCGTGTTTTTCGCCGGCGGCCTTGCGCGGACATGCGCCGGCGAAGCGCGATGAACGGCCCGTTCGCGACGCAAAATGTCGATTTGAGACATGCCGGACCACCTGAGCCGCCTGATCGTGCTTCACGTGCCGGAAATGGAAGGGGCCTTTCATGAAAACCACCACCCGCGTATGTGTTATCGGCGGCGGGGTCGTCGGCTGCTCGGTTCTTTATCACCTGACCAAACTGGGCTGGTCCGACGTCATGCTGGTGGAGCGGTCCGATCTGACATCGGGTTCCACCTGGCACGCGGCGGGCGGGTTTCACACGCTCAACGGCGACACCAACATGGCGGCGTTGCAAGGCTACACGATCCGGCTTTATCGCGAACTGGAAGAGATGACGGGACTGTCTTGCGGATTGCACCACGTAGGCGGCGTTACCCTGGCCGATACGCCCGAGCGGCTGGATATGCTGCTGGCCGAGCGCGCCAAGCATCGCTACATGGGCCTGGAGACCGAGATTCTGAGCCCTGAAGAAATCCGTGAATTGGCGCCGATCACCAATATAGAAGGCATGTTGGGGGGGCTTTACGATCCACTGGACGGGCATCTCGACCCTTCGGGCACCACCCATGCCTACGCCAAGGCCGCGCGCATGGGAGGCGCCGAGATCGTAACGCATTGCATGGTCAAGGAAACCAACCAAAGGTCCGACGGCACCTGGGACGTCGTGACCGACAAGGGGACCATCCGGACCGAACACCTGGTCAATGCGGGCGGACTTTGGGCGCGCGAGATCGGCGCGATGGCCGGCGTCTATCTGCCGCTGCATCCGATGGAGCACCAGTACATCGTGACCGACGAGGTGCCCGAAATCTATGAACGCACGACCGAG
>JBCCVK010000123.1:0-7119 GCA_039195495.1 Pseudomonadota bacterium | reverse complement strand
TGGCAAATTACGCAGCTGAGACTGAAGAAAGTGGAACTGAAGACTCTCGGCTTTGAAGTATTAAATTGCTCAGGGCACCGCGAAGATCACGACCTTGCGCCCCTTGGTCAGATCGGACAGTTTTACACCTTCCGGTCCATTTTCCCCGATGCGCGTCAAAGTGGCGTCCGGCAGTTCGCTGCCCACGGAAATCGTCATTGCACGTCCCTCCTGGAATTGCGTTTCTGTCTTTGTCATATAGGGTTGCGCGGCGACGAGAACCAGTAAGGATCGAAGGACATGACGCACATCGTGGTGGTCGGCGCAGGTCAAGCCGGATCGTCATTGGTGGTCAAGCTGCGCAAGGAGGGTTTTACAGGCCCGATCACCCTGATTGGCGCCGAGCCTTTCCCGCCCTATCAGCGCCCACCCTTGTCCAAAGCGTATCTGCTGGGCGAAACGGAGCGTGAGCGGCTGTTTCTGCGACCGGCGCGATATTACGCCGACGCGGACATCGCGTTGAAGCTGGGCGTCCCGGCCTCAGACATCGATTTGGCCGCGCGCACGCTGATGGTTGGCGATGAGACCATATGTTACGACAAACTGGCCATCACGACCGGGCTTGATGCACGCAGGCTGCCGGCGGAACAGGGCGGCGCGCTGGGCAACGTGCATATCGTTCGGACGCTGGAACAGGTTGATGCGCTCAAGCCGCGGCTGCGCGCGGCGGGACATCTGTTGGTGATCGGCGGCGGCTATATCGGCCTTGAAGCGGCGGCCGTGGCGCGCAAGCTGGGTCTTAAGGTGACTCTGCTCGAAATGGCGGACCGCATCCTTCGGCGCGTCGCCTGCAGGGAAACCTCGGACTACTTTCGCACGCTTCACACGGCCCATGGCGTCGACATTCTGGAAGGCGTCGGTCTGGGACGTCTGATCGGCGATAGGGACGTCTCCGGCGCGGAACACGATGATGGCGTCTTGCCCGATATCGACATCGCAATCGTCGGTATCGGCCTTTCGCCGCGATGCGAGATTGCCGAGAAGGCCGGACTTGCCATGGAAAACGGCGTTTGCGTGGATGAGACCGGCCGGACCTCGGATCCCAGCGTCTGGGCCGCGGGCGATTGCGCGGCGATATCCTATCGCGGGACCCGCATCCGGTTGGAAAGCGTGCAAAACGCCATCGAGCAGGCCGAGACAGTGGCCCTAAACATGATGGGGCCGCAAATATCCTACGATCCGAAACCCTGGTTCTGGTCGGATCAATACGACGTGAAACTGCAGATCGCCGGGCTCAGTCATGGGCATGACCGTGTGATCGTGCGGCCGGGCAGCAGCGAGGGCAGTCAATCGAATTGGTGTTATCAGGGCGATCTCCTGCTGTCGGTCGACGCGATGAACGACCCGCGTGCCTATATGATCGGAAAGCGTCTGATAGAATGCGGCGCATCCCCCGCACCGGATCTCGTGGCCGATCCCAGCACACAGCTCAAGTCTTTGTTGAGCTGAAAGCCCTTGCGCATAATCGCCGGAACATATCGCGGGCGGCGGCTGGCGGCGCTCGGCAAGGGGGATACCGTCGCCCATCTGCGCCCCACATCCGACCGCGTTCGTGAAAGCCTGTTCAGCCATCTTCTCGGCGGTGCTTATGACGATCCGGTAACGGACGCGCGGGTGCTGGATTTATTCGCGGGTACCGGGGCATTGGGACTCGAGGCGCTTTCACGCGGGGCGGCCGGTGTCACCTTCATCGACAATGGACGCGCTGCATGGCGCCTTCTGTCCGAGAATATTCGTCTGCTGGGCGTTCAGGGCCGGACGAACGTTCTCAGGCAGAACGCCGTCGAACTTGGCCGATGCGGGTTCCCCCCGTTCTCGCTGGTGTTTCTCGACCCTCCCTATGGAAGGCATCTCGGAGAGAAAGCCCTTGCACGGGCCCGACGCGGAGGCTGGCTCGCATCCGAAGCCCTGATCGTGTGGGAAGAGGGGCGGCCGGTTTATCCGCCGCCCGAATTCGTGAAGTTGGAACAGAGGCAATATGGCGACACGATTCTGACGGTGATGAAGGCGCCTGCCGTCCGCGCGTGACGGTTGCCGGATCAGCCATAGGTCGGATGAAATCTGCCGGCGGGCGACAGGGTGAAGATCTCCGCCCCCGTCTCGGTCACGCCGATCGAATGCTCGAACTGGGCTGAAAGCGATTTGTCCCTGGTGACCGCCGTCCAGTCATCCGCCAGAACCTTGGTTTCCGGGCGGCCCAGATTCACCATCGGCTCGATGGTGAAGAACATGCCTGCTTCCAGCACCGGCCCGGTCCCCGGACAACCGTAATGCAAGACGTTCGGCGGGGCATGGAACACGCGCCCCAGACCATGACCGCAGAAATCGCGTACGACGCTCATCCGATGCGCTTCGACGAAGCTCTGAATGGCGTGGCCGATATCGCCAAACGTGTTGCCAGGCACGACTGCTTCGATCCCTTTGAACAAGGCGTCATGGGTCACCTGGATCAACCGTTCGCTCTTTCGGCTGAGGGTTCCGGCCACATACATCCGGCTGGTGTCCCCATACCAGCCATCGAGGATCACGGTGACGTCGATGTTCAAAATGTCACCCTCCCTCAGAACCTTGTTGCCCGGGATGCCATGACACACGACATGATTCACGCTGATGCAGCTTGCATGCTTGTATCCCTTGTAGCCGATGGTTGCACTGGTGGCACCGGCCTGTTCGATCGTTTCGGTGATGAAGCGATCGATTTCATCCGTTCTCCGACCGGGTGTGACGAGCGGCGCAACCAGGTCCAGAATATGCGCCGCCAGACGGCCTGCCCTGCGCATGCCGTCGAGGTCGGATCGTTCATGGATACGGATGCCTTCTCTGGTTATCCGCCCGCGATAGCGTTCGTCCACGTGTTGTCCTGCCAAGATCATTTGCACTGACATAGGACAGTTTAACCAATGGAGCCAGTGTATTCGCAGGGTAAAATGTCTCATGGCTCCCAGGGGAAAGACCGCCGCCCTTCCTTTATCCAAACGAGGAAGCATCGGAACAGGGATATCATGTGCCAACGGGTGACGTTCGTTTTTCTTGGGGGATGGCCTGGGCGGGCGCGTCTTCGACGCGGCGGGCAGACGGCGACGCGCGCGAGGAATGATGAAGACTTTTCCGGTTTCGCTCCAGCTCCCGTAACGAGTTCCATAGGCCGCGCCGGGCTTTTCATCGGCAACATGTATTTCTGGAATCAGGCGGTAATCTATCCATTCCGACCCCGACCGCGTGCATATACGGGATCTCTCTTCCTGCGTGATGAGACCATCGCCCGTGACGTGACGTTCGTTGCAAGGACGAGGCATCGAACACCGATCCGCCGATGCCCCGTCGGACGGCCTGCTCGAATCCAGGTCCCCTTACGGCCGGGAACGTTCGCCCTCGATGATGCGCACGTCTCCGGCGCTTTCGGCCGACGTAACGCCCGCGATCAAGGCGATGATCCTCGCAGGGGCCGGCATTGTTCAGGCTTCGATGTATCCATCGCAGCGGCCTGACGGCCGGCCTGCCGATCCTGCCTTTCACGACACCCCCGCCGTTGGCGCCCGGTTCGAGACGATGAATTCACGGGCCTCGATGTCATTGCCCCACCCGGCGATCGAACGGCAGCGCGCCTTATCGATGTGAAACCGCGCGAACTCGGCCTAATGTCGTCTCCCGCCAGCCAGTGGACGGCGGTGCATAAGGGGCTGCGTTCGCCCCGGCCGGGCGCCACCACCACCCAGACCCACAGGAAACGGGCAAACGCGAACCGCTAGCGGCCCGGCACGCCGCCACCGCAGGGCCAGAAGCCGAAACCGGGTTAAGATGAAATAACACCGTCACGTCAGTTCACCGGTGCGCCAAGATCAAGAGACCGACGAGAGTTTTTCGATGGAAACAGACGCTCGGCAGGCGATCGCCGATTTGCGGCGAAATGCACGTGAAAGATGGCCTTGGCCAGATCCAGGCCGACGGTGGTAACTTGCATGGGATGGCTTTTCTCATGCGCGTATTTCTCATGCGCGTATCATGACCCCCGCACCATGGCGCAGCGCAACGCAGGCGCGCGCCGAGCGACAGCCACAACATCGGCTTTCATTTCCGGATCCATGGGGGATGCGATGATGCGCCCCCCACTTCGATGGTGTCTTAGACGGAAAATGTCATATCTCTTGCCAGTGGCAGATCGCGGATGCGTTGGCCGGTCGCCGCGAATATCGCGTTGGCGAGGGCCGGTGCAGCAGGCGGTGTTCCGGGTTCTCCGGCGCCGCCCATATCGTGACCGCTGTTTATAATATGCGTTTCGATCTTCGGGGCCGTGGACATGCGCAGCATTTCGTAATCGTGGAAATTGCTCTGCTGAACGGCGCCGTCTTCGATGGTGATGTCGCCATAGATCGCGGCGGTGAGGCCGAAGATAATACCGGATTCGACCTGCGCTTTGAGGCCGTCCGGTGTCACGGCGACCCCAGGGTCGATCACCGCGACCACGCGGTCGATCTTGATCTCGCCGCCGCGCAGGCTGACCTCGACCACCTCGGCCACGATGGAGCCGAAGGACTCCTTGATCGCGATCCCGCGCCCGCGCCCTGCGCCCAGCGGTGTTTTCCAGTCGGCTTCCTGCGCGGCCTTGTCCAGAACGGCGCGCAAGCGGGGGCGGTCGGCCAGAAGGGCCGCCCGGTAAGCATAGGGGTCTTGTCCTGCGGCAATGGCGCATTCATCGATGAAGCTCTCGGTGAAGAACCCGTGCTGGGATTCGTCAACGCTGCGCCAAGCCCCCCAGGGCACGTGACTCGCACTTTGGAGATAACCGATATCCTGGGCCGCGATCGCATACGGGACCAGGGGCGCTTCGACCGGTTCCTGTTTGTTGACGTAAGTGTTCTGCCAGCCCTGCGGCACGCCTTGGTCATCCAGCGCGGCGCGGAAGCGGCTGGTGGAGGCCGGACGATAGAAATCCTGTCGCACATCTTCCTCGCGCGACCAGATCAACTGCACCGGCTTTCCCACGGCCTGCGCGATGCGCGCGGTCTGAACAGCCCAGTCCGAGCGCGACTTTCGGCCAAACCCGCCCCCCATGAAACAATTGTGCAAGGTGACACGCTCTTCATCCAGTCCGAGGGTTTCGGCGACCTCGCGCCGAAACCCGAGCGGGTTTTGACAGCCCACCCAAATCTCACAACTGCCGCCTGAAACATGGGCGGTGGCGTTGAGAGGCTCCATGCAGGTATGGGCGAGATAGGGAACGCGATACTCCGCCTCGACGACTTCGGCGGCAGCGCTGAAGGCGGCGTCAATATCGCCTACGGACAGATCGCTTTCCCGGCCTTCGCTCGCAGAGATATCCCGCGCGTGCTGGGCATAGATCGTCTCGGTCGAGACCGCGCCGTTGCCTTTGGCATCCCATTCGATCTCAAGCGCATCCAAACCCTGTTGCGCGGACCAATAGCTTTCGGCGACGACCGCAACGCTTTCACCCGTCGCGCCATAACCACCGACCGACGCGTCGGACTGGCTGGAGGGCAACGTGATGACATCGATCACACCGCCGATTTTCCGCGCTTCGCCGTCGTTAACGCGCAGAACGCTGCCGCCGAACACCGGCGCACGCCGGGTTGTTGCATAAACCATGCCGGGCAGACGCGTATCGAGCGCGAATTTCGCCGTACCGTCCACCTTCGATGGGATGTCCAGCCGATCGACCGACCGCCCGATGATCGAAAATGCGTCGATATCCTTCAGCTTGGGCGTATAGGACGGGGTCATCCCCGCAGCATCCGGGGCAAAGGTCGCATAAGGCTCAGACCGCGATGTGGCCCGGTGCAGCAGAATGCTGTTTTCGGTTTCGATCTCCTCGACAGGGACATTCCAGGCGTTGGCCGCCGCTTGTCTGAGCATGTCTTTGGTCGCGGCCCCCGCGACGCGCATTCCATACTGCCCGGTCGCCCGAACGCTCAGGCTGCCGCCGGTGATCTGAAGGCTCATCGCATCCGCGACACGCATCATCACGCCGTCGATCGTCGGCACCACGGCATTGGGCAGCGGCAGGTCCTTGAACAAGACGCCGCGCCCCATCGCATAGGCCGCATATTCCCCCAGGGCCGGCGCTTCCTCGATGCGGACCAGATCCCAATCGGCGTCCATTTCTTCGGCCGCCATTTGCGCGAGCGCGGTTTGCGCGCCCTGGCCCAGTTCGGCATGGGGCACGATCATGGTCACCACATTGTTCTGGTCGATCTTCAAAAAGGCATGCACCAGCGTCTCGCCTTCGGCCGCCACGACGTCCTGAAGATCATCCGCCAGATTGCCAGGGCGCAGGGCGACCCCGACCAGAAGACCGCCACCGGCGACGACCCCCGCCGAAATGAAAGCGCGTCGTGTCCACTTATTCATTGGTCTGCCCTTTCTCGCGCGCGGCGGTTTTAATGGCATCACGGATGCGGCCATACATACCGCAGCGACAGATATTGCCCTCCATCGCGTCATTGATCTCGGCATCCGATGGATTGGGCGTGTCGTTCAAAAGCGCTGCCGCCGACATCAACTGGCCGGATTGGCAATAGCCGCATTGGGGAACCTGGTGTTCGATCCAAGCCTTCTGCAGGGGGTGCAACCCGCCGTCACCGGGGGCGAGACCTTCAATCGTGACAATCTCCTGACCTTCGACAATTTCGACAGGCGTCACGCAAGAACGTATGGCGACCCCGTCGACCATCACTGTGCAGGCGCCGCATTGGGCCATGCCGCACCCGAACTTCGTCCCGGTCAGCGCAAGATCTTCACGCAGCACCCATAGAAGCGGTTTGGATGGGTCCGTTTCGACATCGCGTAGGGTTCCATTGACAGAAAGCGTGGTTTTCATCGGGTTCTCCGTTTCGGCTTGGCCCGGGATACGGGCCGTCCGCCGATGGCCTTAAAACAGAATCATAATTTTGTTTCTGTTTTGACATTCCCGGCGACGCCTGTCAATAAAACCGAACGAAAATTCTACTTGGGAATCGCCCATGTCGAAAAGCCGTTGGATCTCGGAGCTGCACTGGCGCCGGACCGGTCAGCAAAGCCGTAGCGAACGCACCCAGTCCGCTTTGCTCGACGCGGCCGAAGCGC
>JBCCVK010000122.1:0-7143 GCA_039195495.1 Pseudomonadota bacterium | reverse complement strand
CAGAACCGCTGGCCCAGCCTGACATGGGACGTGATGGGGGCGAACGACCTGGCGAGTCCTTTTCTGTCGGCGGGCTTTTACTATAAGACCTTCATGTGGCCACGCGGATTTTGGGAGAAGGTCTATGAACCCTTGATCCGGCGCGCGGCGGGATTGGGGGCGCTGTCAGGAGCAAGCGACGACGCGCGGTATGACAAGGCTTACGCCCATTGCGACATCCTGGTGATCGGATCGGGACCGGCGGGCTTGATGGCGGCGCTGACGGCGGCCAAGGGGGGGGCCGACGTCATCCTCTGCGAAGAGGACAGTCGTTTCGGCGGACGTCTTTTGGCCGAAACCGAAGAAGTGGACGGGCAGGCAGGTCACGCCTGGGCCGCGCGCGCGGCCGCCGAACTGGCCGGCATGGAGAATATCCGCCTGATGAGACGCACCACCGTTACCGGCGTCTATGACGGCGGCACGTTCGGCGCGCTGCAACGGGTGACGCATCATCTCTCGGCACCGCCTCCGGACGCGCCGCTTGAGACCTTTTGGCGGATCGTGGCCAAGCAGGCGGTATTGGCATCGGGTGCGCTGGAGCGGTCCATCGCCTTTCCGATGAACGACCGGCCCGGGATCATGCTGGCGGGCGCCGTGCGTGCCTATCTCAACCGGTGGGGCGTTGCTCCGGGGGCGGCGGTGACCGTTTTCGGCAATAACGACGACGCTCACCGTACCGCGCGCGATCTGACGGCGGCAGGCGTCGAGGTGGCAGGGCTGATCGACAGCCGCCCGGACGCGCGGGTCGAGGGCGATTTCCCGATCTACGCCGGCGCATGCGTGACGGGGACCAAAGGCCGTCTGGGCCTGCGCGAGATAACCATCCAACATCAGGGGGGTGTCCGGTCGCTCCGCACGGATTGCCTGGCGGTGTCCGGCGGGTGGAACCCGACCGTACATCTGACATGTCACATGAACGCCCGCCCGGTCTGGCAGGAGGATATCGCAGCTTTCGTGCCCGGACCGGACGCGGTGCCGGGGCTGATCCCCGCAGGTGCGGTATGCGGCACCTTTTCGACTGCCGCGTGTTTGGCGGACGGCGTGCGCGCGGCGGGCGAGGCATTGCGCCGTCTCGGCGCCGCGCCGCCCGACATCCGGCCCCCCGAGGCCGAGGACGTGCCCTACGCCCTTTCTCCGCTCTGGCGGGTCGAGGGGCGGGGCCGCGCCTGGCTCGATTTTCAAAACGACGTCACCGTCAAGGATGTCGGGCAGGCGGCGCAGGAAAACCTGCGCTCGGTTGAGCACATGAAGCGCTACACCACTCAGGGCATGGCAACCGATCAGGGCAAGATTTCGAATGTGCTTGCGCTGGCGGTCTTGGCCGATGCCACGGGCCGCGCGATTCCCGAAACGGGCATTACGACGTTCCGCCCGCCATTCGTGCCGGTTTCGGTGGGGGCCATTGGGGCCGGTGCGCAGGGCAAGGGGTTTCAGCCTGAACGCTTCACCCCCTCGCATCGGGCCGGCGACGAACGCGGCGCGCCCTGGGTGGCGGCGGGCCTGTGGTACCGGCCCAGCTATTTTCCGCGACCGGGCGAGACCACTTGGCGGGAGAGCTGTGATCGCGAAGTCGCCATGGTGCGCAACACCGTGGGTATCTGCGATGTCACCACGCTGGGAAAGATCGATATTCAGGGGCCGGACGCGGCCAGGTTTCTCGATTTCGTCTATTGCAATGTCTTCTCTACGCTAAAGCAGGGCCGGGTGCGTTATGGTCTGATGCTGCGCGAGGACGGACATGTCATGGATGACGGCACCACCGCCCGTTTGGGGCCCGACCATTACGTCATGACGACGACCACGGCGGCGGCCGGGCAGGTGATGCAGCATCTGGATTTCGTACGGCAATGCCTGACGCCGGACTGGGACGCGCGCTGCATCTCCGTGACGGAACAATGGGCGCAATTCGCGGTGGCGGGTCCAAGGTCGCGGGCGCTGTTGAACACCGTTCTCGATATCCCGATCGACAATGCGGACTTTCCTTACATGTCTTGCGGCCCGGTGCGCATCGCGGGGACGCCGGGGCGGCTTTTCCGTATCTCCTTTTCCGGCGAACACGCTTACGAGGTCGCGGTGCCGGCCCGCTACGGCGACAGCCTGTTCCGGCAACTCGTCGGCCAGGCCGAGGCAATGGGGGGCGGTGCCTATGGTATGGAGGCGCTGAACGTGATGCGGATTGAGAAAGGCTTTATCACCCATGCCGAGATCCATGGGCGCGTGACCGCCTTCGACATCGGTATGGAGCGCATGGTCGGTGCCGGGAAAGACTGCATCGGCAAGGCGGCGGCCCAAAGGCCGGGCCTGCGGGGAGAGGCGCGCGAACAGATGGTGGGACTGAAACCCGTGGATGCGGTCGAGCAGCTGACGGCGGGGGCGCATATCTTTCTCCCCGACGCTCCGGCGATCCGGGTCAATGATCAGGGCTACACGACATCCACCTGTTACTCGCCGACATTGGGCACGTTCCTGGCTTTGGGGTTTCTGAAGAACGGCAGGGCACGGCTGGGCGAAAGGGTGCGGGTGGTCGATCACCTGCGCGATCTGGAAACGCTTTGTGAGGTTGTGAACCCCATTCAATTCGATCCCGAGGGGAGGCGGCTGCGTGGTTAAACTGATCGCCAGAAGCCCCTGCGAGGGCTTGCTGCCCTACGAGGCGGGGGGCATCGACCTGATCGAGGTTCCGCCCCTTTGCATCACCTCGATTTCACCGTATCGCGGCCAGCTCTCGAAACTCTCGGCGGCTCTGAAATCCGCGCATGGGGCCGCGTTTCCCGCCCCGAATCGAACGACCGGAAAAGAAGGTGCGCGCGTGATATGGTCGGGCATCGATCAGGCGTTTCTGATCGGCGACGCGCCTGCGGACCGGCGGCTGGCCGAATATGCGGCGCTGACCGACCAGTCGGACGCTTGGGCGGTGGTGCGGCTGCAAGGTGGTGCGGCGGCGAATGTCATGGCCCGTCTCAGTCCGCTCGATTTCAACTCTGCGATTTTCAAAAGCGGATATACGGCCCGCACCGAACTGCATCATATGATGGCGGTGATCACGCGCGTCGGCCTGGCCGCTTTTGAAATCATGGTGATGCGTTCGTTTGCGGCAACGCTGGTGCATGATCTGAAAACCGCCATGAAAAGCGTGGCGGCGCAGGAACGGCTGGAAGGCCAGGCGGCGGCTCGACGGTGACTTCGCGACCTTCACAACGCCGGCTGTCGGGGAAACGGGCGATCGTTCGGAACGCGGCGAACAAGGGAGCGGGCGCCGTCGAAAGTCCACCATTCGCGCGCCCCGGTGGGGCTGGGAGATATTGAGATCGCCCAGGCGGTCATCGGCGTTTACGAACGTGCGGATGGCGGAAAATCAGGCACGCCCGTTGATGCCGACAGGCATTGCGCGATTTTCACCGCATGGCCGGTCTGTTCTCGATCGGAGCTTGCGCGCGAGACGCATGATGGAGAACGGGCCGACCGCCAAAGCCCGAAGGTCTTCGTGCCCAGCTTGAAAACCGCACGACCCGCCCATTGCCTGGTGGCGCGATATCTCCCCGATGGGCAAAACCGCGTCGTCACCCCTTGCCAAACGTCTCACCTCGCGCTTTCATCGCGAACGACCCCAGGCGGCAGATCGATCCAAGCTGCATCCACCGGTGTCGCAAGTCCGTGATCTCCGGTAAGATGACGAGGTGAACATTTCCATGCAGGTGGCCTTTCTTCTAAACGGAAAAGCTGTACACGCGACAGTCACGGATCCGACGACGACGCTTCTGAACTGGCTGCGTGAGGATCGGCGATTGACCGGCACCAAGGAGGGCTGCAACGAGGGCGATTGCGGTGCCTGTTCGGTGATGGTGACCGATGGCGACGGCACGCGGACACTGAATGCCTGTATCTTGTTTCTGCCCCAACTCCAAGGCAAGGCGGTGCGCACGATCGAAGGCATCTCCGGCCCCGGGGGCCAGATGCATCCCGTGCAGGATGCGATGGTGGCGCATCACGGATCGCAATGCGGCTTCTGCACACCGGGTTTCGTGGTGTC
Source organism: Pseudomonadota bacterium (assembly GCA_039195495.1). GTDB lineage: Bacteria > Pseudomonadota > Alphaproteobacteria > Rhodobacterales > Rhodobacteraceae > JBCCVK01. The sequence goes on along the minus strand of JBCCVK010000122.1, from coordinate 3,074 downwards.
GATGGCGGTGGCGCATTTGAATGGGCAGACGGATCATGACACGCGGCTTGCCGGCAATCTTTGCCGATGCACCGGCTATGCCGCGATCGTCCGTGCCGCCAAAGCCGCGGCCGCGGTGCCGGTGCCGGACTGGATGCGCGCCGATCACGAAGCTCTCCGGGATCCGCAGGTCTTTTCGGTCAAGGCTCCCGCGGCGGCGGCAACGCGTTCTCCCGCTACCGCGGTTGCCCCGGCAGGCGCCGACGACCTGGCCACTTGGTACGAAGCCCATCCCAACGCCACCCTCATCGCCGGGGCGACCGATGTCGGGTTGTGGGTGACGAAGGAACTCCGATCGCCGATGCTCGTTGCTTTCCTCAACCGATGCGCCGACCTCTGCGGGATCGAGATCGACCGGGATCGGATTCGGATCGGGGCCATGACCACGCTGACCGAGGTCGGGGCCGCCATGGCGGACCTGCATCCCGACTTCGCCGAGATGATCCGTCGTTATGGCTCCACCCAGGTGCGCAACGCGGCGACCATTGGCGGCAACATCGCCAACGGCTCGCCCATCGGCGACAGTCCGCCCGCGTTGATTGCGCTGGGGGCCAGCTTGCATTTGAGAAAGGGCGATGCGCGCCGTGCCCTGCCGCTGGAGGATTTCTTCGTGGAATACCGCAGGCAGGACAGGCGGCCGGGCGAATTTATCGAGGCGGTCACCATCCCGCGTCAGCCCGATCGTCTGAAATGCTATAAGCTGAGTAAGCGGTTTGATCAGGATATCGCCGCCGTTTGCGGTGGCTTCAACGTCACTCTGGACGAAGGGCGCGTCGCTGCGGTCCGGATCGCCTTCGGCGGCATGGCCGGGGTGCCGAAACGCGCCGATACGGTCGAGGCCGCGCTGATGGATCGACCGTGGGACGAGAGGCATGTGCGATCGGCGATGGCGTGTCTCGGCGAGGATTTCGCACCGATAAGCGATATGCGCGCCTCGGCCGATTATCGTCTGGCTGCGGCGCGCAATATGCTGATGCGCTACTTTCTCGAAGACCAGGGCGCGCGGACGCGGGTGACGGAGGTTAAACCATGAATGTCGCCGCCCCCTTGCCCCATGACGCTGCCGAATTGCACGTGACCGGCGCGGCGCGATATGTCGACGATATCCCAACCCCTGCGGACTGCTTGCATCTGGCGTTCGGACAGGCACGGATTGCGGCGGGCCGCATCGTGAAGATGGATTTGGATCCGGTGCGCACCGCCGAGGGCGTGGTGGCGGTGCTGAGTGCCGAGGATCTTCCCCATGCGAACGATGTCTCTCCCACTCCGGCGTTCCATGAGGAGATGCTGTCGACGGGCGAGATCCATTACGCCGGCCAGCCGGTGTTCGTGGTCGCGGCCTCCAGCCATCTGGCCGCGAGAAAAGCCGCCAGACTTGCCGAACTGATCTGCGAAGAGCGCGATCCGATCTTGACCATCGACCAGGCGCTGGAGGCGGGGTGGCGGTTCGAGGATGGCCCGCGCATCTACGGCCAGGGAGATCCCGAGACCGCTCTACGCGCGGCTGCGCGGCAGGCGACCGGATCGATCGAGATCGGTGGACAGGAGCATTTCTATCTGGAAGGCCAGGCTGCGCTGGCGCTGCCACAGGAAGGCGGCGACATGGTGGTCCACGCCTCCTCGCAGCATCCGACGGAAATCCAGCACAAGGTGGCCGAGGCGCTGGGCATGCCGATGCATGCCGTGCGTGTCGAGGTGCGGCGCATGGGCGGGGGGTTCGGTGGCAAGGAAAGCCAGGGCAATGCGCTGGCGGTGGCGTGTGCCGTGGTCGCGGCGAAATCCGGCCGGCCTTGCAAGATGCGCTATGACCGCGACGATGATTTCATCATCACCGGCAAGCGGCATGATTTCCGCATCGATTACACGGTCGGCTTTGACGAGGACGGCCGGATCAGAGGGCTGCTCTTCGAGCAGTATTGCCGATGCGGCTGGTCGCAAGACCTGAGTCTTCCGGTCGCTGACCGGGCGATGTTGCATGCGGACAACGCCTATTACCTGCCGGATATCCGGATCGTTTCGCACCGGCTGCGGGCAAACATCCAAAGCGCGACCGCTTTCCGCGGTTTCGGCGGTCCGCAGGGAATGCTGGGGATTGAACGGGTGTTGGATCATGTGGCCCATGTCCTGGGGCGCGACCCGCTCGAGATACGGCGTCGCAATTACTATGCGTCGGGCAAACGGTCCGGGTCGCCCGTGGCCCGAACGGTCGAGACGATGTCGAAAGAGCGCGGCGATGCCGTATCCGGCAAGGTGCAGACGACGCCCTATCGCATGCCGGTTGAGGACTTCGTTCTACACGAGATGACCGAGGCTCTCGCCGCCTCTTCCGACTACCGGGCGCGGCGGGCGGCGGCGGGCGAATGGAACGCCGCCAACGTGGTGCTGAAGAAGGGGATCGCACTGACGCCGGTGAAGTTCGGGATCAGCTTCACGTTGACGCATCTCAATCAGGCGGGGGCATTGGTGCATGTCTATCGCGACGGGTCCGTCCATCTCAGTCATGGCGGTACCGAGATGGGGCAGGGTTTGTTTCAAAAGGTGGCGCAGGTGGCGGCCCATCGGTTCGGGCTGAAGGTCGACGCGGTGAGGATCGCCGCGACCGATACCGGCAAGGTGCCCAACACCTCGGCCACGGCCGCTTCGTCGGGATCGGATCTGAACGGGATGGCGGTGAAGGCGGCTTGCGATGCGATCCGCAACCGTTTGGCGGAATTCGTGGCCGAGCGGGCGCAGGCGAAGGTCGGCGAGGTGCGGTTCGAAAACGGCTTGGTATACGTGGGCGACAAGGTGTCCTCTTTCCAGGAGGTCGTCGACGACGCCTATATGAACCGGCTCAGCCTGAGTGCCACGGGGTTTTACAAAACACCCAAGGTCGTTTGGGATCGGATCAAAGGCGTCGGGCGGCCGTTTTACTATTTCGCCTATGGCGCGGCGGTCAGCGAGGTGGTCATAGACACCATGACCGGAGAATACCGGATCCGGCGCGCCGACATATTTCACGATGTGGGCACGTCTCTGAAACCGGCGCTTGATAT
>JBCCVK010000121.1:0-7183 GCA_039195495.1 Pseudomonadota bacterium | reverse complement strand
GTCCGGTGAGCTCTATGATCTGTTTCTTCACGAGGACAAGCAATATTCCTGTGCTTATTTCCGGACGCCCGGCGATACGCTGGAAAAGGCGCAGGCGCAAAAGAAGGCTCATATCGCCGGCAAACTGCTTTTGAAACCGGAGATGCGCGTGCTGGACATCGGATGTGGCTGGGGAGGCATGGCGATGACGCTCGCCAGGGATCACGGCGCCCATGTCACTGGCGTGACGCTTTCCGAAGAACAGTACAAGACCGCCAACGCGCGGGTGACCGCCGCTGGACTTCAGGACAAGGTACGTATTTTTCTGAGCGATTACCGCGATCTGGACGGCGTTTTCGATCGCATCGTCTCGGTCGGCATGTTCGAACATGTGGGCGCGCCGCATTACCGCGAATATTTTTCCCATGTGCGCCGGAAACTCGTCCCCGACGGGGTCGCCTTGATCCACACGATCGGCCGTCTCAATCCGCCCGGCGTCACCAGCCCCTGGATCCACAAATACATTTTTCCCGGCGGCTACGTTCCATCCATGTCCGAGACGATGGCGGCCATCGAGAAGGAAGGGCTGGTAACCGCCGATATCGAGATATGGCGCCTTCACTATGCCGAAACCCTGCGTCATTGGTACGACCGCTTCGTCGCCCGGATCGAGGAGGCGCGTGCGCTTTACGATGATCGTTTCTGCCGTATGTGGCGCTACTATCTGGTGGCGTCCGAACTGACCTTCCGTTTGAGCAGCCAGGTCGTGTTCCAGTTCCAACTGGCCCGCGATCAGAGGGCCGTGCCGATGACGCGCGACTATCTCTATGCTGCCGCGTCCTGAACATGCCATACGTATCCCGCCGGGTATCCCGGCTGGAAGCGAACGCGCGGTGGATGGGCGCGGCCGGCCCTTTTCGTCCCGGCGGATCGAGGGCGAAAATCCTCGCCGGTCAAAAGGGCCGCTGCACGTTGCCCGAATAGAAATAGAGCCCCAAGCCCAGCGCGAAGATGATGATCCCGCCGAGCGAATGCAGCGTCACGGCCAGTGCGAAGCTGCCGCGTATCCTGTAGGCCCAGCCAAAGACCAGCCCTCCGAAGAAGGTCATGATGACGACGATCCAACTCCAATACATCAGATGGGCAAAGGAAAACAGCGCCGCGTTCAGCACGACCGCCGGCCAGGCGCCACTGGGTAAAAGCGTCTGATAGCGTTCGAAGAAGAGCGGCCGGAAAACCAGTTCCTGCGGCAGGACCGACACCAGGGGGTAGAGGATTGCGATCATCATCATCAATCCCGGCTGCTCTCGAAGCAGGAAAAACAGGGCTTCGGGCCGTGTGGTCTGAATGACCGCGACGCCGACCGCGGTGGTCGCTAAGGAGAAAATCGCGGTAGACGACCAGTCGATCCTGTTCCAGCCGCGTCCCAGGTCGCGCCAGGAAAATTCCCGGGTCCGATGCAGCAGCCACAGTCCCAGCGCCGTCGCGACAAACAAGCCCAGAAACATCCGCTCCGGCGGAAGAAGCGTCGCCATCGCGATCGGCGCCAGCACGAACAGCGCGAAAAATTCGAACCTGCGGCTCTGGCGTATCCGCGGACCGTCTGTTTCGATGCGCTCCATACTCCCTCCGATTGAACTCGATCAGATATAGGAAGGGCCGCGATCCGGGCAAACCGGTTCGGCGCATATTCCCCGGCTCGGGATGTCGCACCGGCCGTCAAGGCACTTCATCCATTTTCGCTGTGAACGGCCGGTTTGGGGCCGGCGATGAACCTTGCCGCCGGTTCACGACCATTCCCGGCGTCGGCCCGGTCACGGCGCCGGTGCTTCGGTAAGAGCCCCGTCGGGGACGGGGATGAGGCGAGGGCCGCCCGCGGGCAGAATCCGGGCCTGCCTCCGGATGCCTTGAATCCTTCATGAGAAGGACGTGTTCCCAATTCCATCCCGCGCCGGCTAGAGGCGGTGATGAAAACGCGCCCTGAAAGCGATCCCTTCGGGGGCGATGGCCAGTCCGCGCGCCTGCAGGTCGATGAGATGGGCCAGAACGTTGCGGGCCGCGGCTGGGAGCAGGGCCGGCGCCACGTCGGTGTAAAGGCGCGCCGCCAGTTCGGTGGCCGAGGCCGGGGCCGATTCCAAGGCCCGAATGATCTGCGCTTCCCGGGACAGACGGTGCCGGATCAGCCAATCGAGCCGTGCTGCGGGATCGTCGACCGGCGCGCCGTGCCCGGCATAGAAACGGCGGTCCGCGCGGGTTTGCAATCGTCGGCAGGACGCCATGAAGGCCGTCAGATCGCCATCCGGGGGCGAGACCATGGAACTGGCCCATCCCATTACGTGATCGCCGGTGAACATGACGTCTCGCCAGGAAAGGCACAGGTGATTGCTGAAATGGCCCGGTGTATGAAATGCGGTCAGGGACCACCCCTTGCCCTGTACGGTTTCACCGTCCCGCAGGACGACATGCGGTGAAAAGGCGGCATCCACCCCTTCGCCGCCGTCGATGCCGCCTTGCGCGGCCAAGGCGCGCATCGATGCGCTTTGCCCGGCGGTGCTGGCGCCGAAAGCGTGGACCGCCGCGCCCGTCGTTTCGGAAAGCCGCGCCGCCAGGGCGGAATGATCCGTGTGACTGTGGGTGACGAAGATATGGCTAACGCTTTGATGGGGCGCCAGGGCCGCCAGAATTGCCCCGAGATGTGCGTCGATATCCGGTCCCGGATCGATCACGGCCAGGGCGCTTTCCCCGACGAGATAGGTGTTCGTGCCCCAGAACGTCATCGGCGAGGGATTCGGGGCCAGAATGCGGCGCAGACCGGGTTCGAGCATTTGCGCCGTCCCCGCGCGGGGGCGTTCGGCTCCCTGGTCTTGCATCTTGGCTTCCCTCTGATCCCGCCTTGGCGTTAGCTATAAGCCATGTTGCTTTCCAAGCTCAAACGTTACCTGCCGCGCAGCCTTTATGGGCGGGCGGCCCTGATCCTGATCCTGCCCATCCTGCTGTTGCAGATGGTGGTCGCGATCGCTTTTCTGCAGCGGCATTTCGAAGGCGTCACCCGGCAGATGACCCGCAACGTCGCGCTCGAGGTGAACTTCGTGCTGAACGCGCCGAAGGACGATCCGGGTGCGGCGCATGCCCGCGCCTTGCCTTTGCAACTGACTCTGCGGCAGGGGGGGGAAGCCGGAGCGGACAGACGGCGGTTTTACGACATCTCGGGGCGGACGGTCATCGAAACCTTGCGGGCATCTGTGCCCGGCATCAATTGGATCGATCTGGCCACCTACAATCGTCGCGTTGCGGTCAATATCGGGCGCGGGGCGGAGGCGGTGACCGTCGTGTTCGACAGGCGTCGGGTGTCCGCGTCCAACCCGCATCAGTTGCTGGTGCTGACCATTTCCACGGGCCTGCTGCTGATTCTGATCGCTTCCGTGTTTTTGCGCAATCAACTGCGGCCGATCAAGCGCCTGGCCGATGCCGCCGAAGCCTATGGACGGGGGCGCCGGGTCGATTACCATCCATCCGGCGCGTCCGAGGTCCGGGCGGCGGGGGCCGCGTTCCTGTTGATGCGCGGCCGCCTCGACCGGCAGATCGAACAGCGCACGATGATGCTGTCGGGCGTTAGCCACGATCTGCGCACCCCCCTGACGCGGTTGAAGCTGGGATTGTCGATGCTCGATGATCAGGACGTGGTGAATCTGATGCGCGATGTCGACGATATGGAGGAGTTGCTGAGCGCGTTTTTGGATTTCGCGCGCGGAGACGTGACGGAAGACACCGTGCTCACCGATCCGATGCGCGTCGTGGAAGATGTGGTTCAAGACGGGCGCCGGCTTGGACAGCGCCTCGACGTGCTTCGCGACGGTCCGGTCGGAATGGTGCTGGCGCGTCCGGTGGCGTTGAGGCGGGCCTTGACCAATCTCGTGTCCAATGCCCGTCGTCATGGCACACGATGCAAGATCACCGTGACCGGTTTCGACGGGTCGGTCCGTTTCACGGTCGAGGACGACGGTCCGGGCATCCCCGAGGCACAGCGGGAAGATGCGCTGAAACCCTTCAACCGCCTTGATCACGCCCGTAATCAGGACAAGGGGGGGGGCGTCGGTCTGGGCTTGGCCATCGCCGCCGACATCGTCCGCAATCATGGGGGCAGTCTGCGGCTTGCCGAAAGCGCCCGGCTCGGGGGATTGAAGGTGGAATTCGCCGTCGCGAGATGAACGAAGCGGGCGGCGCGGCGCCGTCCCGGGGCGCGAAAGGCTTTCGGTCAGATCTGTCGGTGCGCACCGTAATAAAGGCCGACGACATGTTCGGCCTCGGCAAAGAAGAGCCAGCGGGCGAGCAGCGCGCCCATGACGTGCAAGATCGCGGCCGCCCCCGCCGATACATGCCCGGTCGGCAATATCGTCAGCAGCAAGGCGGGCGCGAGGGCGGTCAGCACAAGGGCGATCCTGCGCAGTTTGACGGCATGTTTGCGGCCAACCCGGAAGACCATTTCGTCGAGCAGATAATTGGGGCCGGTATGGGGCGGTTCCAGAAGACGGACCCGACCGATATTCCCAAGACCGGTGGCGGTTTCCGCCGTGTGTCCGGCAGCGGCGAAACGACGGTCGCCGTGGCGCCAGACGACATACTGGACCGCGGCAAGCATGACGAGAAGAATCCATGCCGCCATCACCCGATCCGCGAGCAAAGCCCCGCCCGCGATCGAGAAGCACAGAAACAGCACCGGTGTCGACCAGTGATTCCAGCGCGGCACCGTCTTGAGTTGGCAATATATCATCGAGGTGCAATAGACCACGACGAGGCTCAGAGCCGATCCGAGCCAGCCCAACAGGGTCCAGCGTATTTCGAAGAAGACCAGCCCGATGCCATAGAGCGCCAAGACCGCAAGCGCGAAGATGGCGACCCAGGCCTCGCGGCTGAGCCAACTGGTCCGCCATTGCGTGAATGCGCGCCCAGCGCGCTGTGGATTGCCCAGATGAAAGACCGAAGCGGCCAGCCCGGCAATCGCCAGCAGATAGGCGAGAGCGAGCATCATCAATGCCAACCGGCCCGTAACGGCGGGCTGGCCAAGGCCGATCCAGGTCAGGAAACCGAAACCCAGGCCGGACAATACGGTAAAAACGATGAGCGAGGGCGCCGGATGCATCAGAGCTTTTCCAAGGTCCGGTCGAGCCAGCGGAGCCAGCCCTCGGCATCCGCCACCGGCTCGAGCAGCGGGGCCAGAACGTCGATCTGTTCGTCGTCGCCGTCGTGCTTGGCGCGGGGCGGGAGATATTTGTTGACCGGTTTGGTGCCTTGTTCGGGCATCAGCGCAATGCCGCCGCGATCTGCCACCAGTTTCGAGACATCGCTTTCGGGATCGTCGAGGTCGCCGAAATGCCGGGCGCCCGCCGGGCATGTGCGCACACAGGCGGGCTGGCGATCCTCTTCGGGCAGGGTGTCGTTATAGATCCGGTCGATGCAAAGCGTGCATTTCTTCATCACGCCCGCGGCCCGATCCATCTCGCGTGCGCCATAAGGGCAAGCCCATGCGCATAACCCGCAGCCGATGCAATGCGCTTCGTTCACCAGCACGATCCCGTCTTCCGTGCGTTTGTAACTGGCTCCGGTGGGGCAAACGGTCACGCAGGGCGCGTCTTCGCAATGCAGGCAGGATTTTGGAAAATGCATCACCTGGGCCGGGGCGTCGGCCGGTGTGACTTCGTAGGAATGCACACGATTGAGAAATGTGCCCGAAGGCTTCACCCCATAAGGGTCCTGATCGGAAAGGGGGGCGCCATGGCCTTGGGTGTTCCAACCCTTGCAGGCGATCACGCAGGCATGGCACCCGACACAGGTGTCGAGGTCGATCACCAGTCCCAGTTTCTTTTCGGTCCGTTCGGGAAGTCGGGTCATCGGGCAGCCTCCACGCTGGAATCGGCTTGCCGGGCAATCACGCAGGCTGTCGCGATCAAACCCGTCCACGGACACGGTCCCACCTCAAGGGGTCGCCCCGTCGAGGCGATCGGCTTACCGGCCGTTCTTTCAAGCATTGCTAACAGGATCGCGCCATCGCTCGCAAGATACGTAATTCTCGCTGGCGCGGTTCGAAACGTCGGCGGTGTGGGCGTATGGTTCGCGCGCATCCGTGCGGAGCACGGCAAGGCAAATCCCCTGCATCACTTCGCCCCCACCCGCAACTCTTTTGGTCCGTCTGCGACGGGCGACCTGATCGGCGGCAATATGGGATGCGCTTCTTCTTGCGGGGCGGGCACCTTCTCGATCTTTACACGCAAATCGAACCAGGCGGCCTGTCCGGTGACCGGATCCGAATTGGCCCAGCGCAATCCGTCCCCCTTGGGGGGCAGCAGTTCGTGGATCAAGTGGTTCAAGAGAAATCCCTTGGTGGCTTCGGGCGCATCGGGGGCGATCGCCCAGGTGCCCTTGCGTTTGCCGATGGCGTTCCACGTCCAGATCGTGCGATCGTTCAGGGCGTCCATGCGCGCGACCGGCACGGTAATCGCGCCATGAACCGATGTGACGCGCGCCCAGTCGCCTTCGGCGAAGCCGTGTGCGCGCCATATCTTGCCTGGAACGTAAAGCGGGTTTCGTCCGTGAATCTGACGCAACCAGGCGTTTTGGGTGCCCCATGAATGGTACATCGCCATGGGACGCTGCGTCAGGGCATGTATGGGATACGCATCCGAATCGGCTGCGAAGGGCGGATACCAGATCGGCAGCGGGTCGAGCGCGGTCTCGATCCGCCCGCGCAGATGATCCGGCGGCTGGCGGTCGCCATAGCCCATCGCCGCCAGCCGGAACCTTTGCATCGGCTCCACGTAGAGATTGAACAGATAGGGGGCGGGTGCGTCGTAAAATCCGCGTTCCTCCGCCCATTCCTGATAGGCGGCGTTCCAGGGCTTGTAGAACTGCGCCTCTTCCGTCACCTGGCTGATCCAGAAACCGCGGTTTTAGATGTAACGCCGAAGTTGATCGGGGTTCGGGGCGCCTCGGCCCGCGCCCGCGCCATCGCCACGAAACCCGGCCAGCGGGCCGATGCCGGGGCGGCGTTCGTGATTCACGATATAATCGGCATAATCCCTGTATTTGGCCGAACCGTCTTCGTTCACCATGCCGGGCAGACCAAGACGCGCGCCGAGATCGAGCAGGACCGATTGAAACCCGCGCACATTTCGATCGGGTTCGATCACCGGCCACCGGATGGCATCCG
>JBCCVK010000120.1:0-7230 GCA_039195495.1 Pseudomonadota bacterium | reverse complement strand
CCGCCATGCATGATGCGACTGGCCGATGTCACGGGCGGACATCACCTTGCCTTTGCCATGCGCGGCGGGAAAACATTCCCCGGGGTTCACGAGCAGTGCGGTCGGTTGAAGCGACTCGTCATGCGAGAAATCGCGCAACGCCCGTCCTGGAATGAGCTTCGCGTCCCGCTTCCGGCCCCGATTCCGCGAAAGGCTTCGAGATCCGGTGGATTCAGATCTCGTTAACCGACCCCGTGCCAAGTTCGGGCGACCCGTCCGAGATCATCCATGACCGATCAAAGCTCTTCATTCGCCGCCATCACTCCCCCCGAATCGGATCAAGAACTGGTGCGCTGGCTGCAGCTGATCCGCTCCTATCGGGTTGGACCCTCGACCTTCTATCGGCTTTTGGCCGAACACGGCTCCGCCGGTCAGGCATTGCGGGCTCTGCCTGGGGTGGCGAAGGCGGCAGGGGTGGCGGACTATGCGGTTTACGACCCCGTGCGGGCCGAACGGGAGTTTCGCGCCGGACGGCGTCTGGGCCTGACATTGCTGACCGCGGGGGCGGCAAGCTATCCCGCACTCTTGTCCGAAATCGCCGACCCTCCCCCCTTGATTTGGACGATGGGCAATCCCGCTCTGCTGTCCCGCCCGATGATAGCCCTGATCGGCGCGCGCAACGCGTCTTCCCTTGGAACCCGAACGGCCAGGAAACTGGCCTCGGACCTGGCCGATGCCGGCTTCGTCATCGTCTCGGGCCTTGCCCGCGGCATCGACGCCGCCGCACACGCCGCCGCGCTCGATCTGGGGACGGCCGCCGTCATGGCCGGCGGGGTCGATGTCATCTACCCGACCGAAAACACCGCATTGGCCGAGCGGATCGCCGCCCAAGGTCTGCGCCTGTCCGAACAGCCGATCGGCGCGCGTCCTCAAGCCCGCCACTTTCCCCGCCGCAATCGTATCATCTCGGGGCTGGCCCAGGCCGTCGTCGTGGTCGAAGCCGCGGCCAAGTCCGGCTCGCTCATCACCGCGCGCAATGCCCTCGACCAGGGGCGAGAGGTTTTCGCGGTGCCCGGCCACCCCTTCGACAGCCGTGCGGCGGGCTGCAATCATCTGATCCGGGACGGTGCGCCGCTGGTTCGATCGGCGGAGGACGTGATCGAGGTGTTGCGCCTGCGCGCCCCTCCGGTGGCCGAACCGCCAGGGCGGCCCGGGCCTGCCGCGGCCGATATCCTTGGGCTCGACCAGCGTATCCTCGAACTGCTCGGCCCCTCCCCGATCGCCGAAGATCAACTGATCCGCGATTTGGGCGTGCCAGCCGCCGCCGTCGCCTCGACCCTTCTCGACATGGAGATCGATGGAGCGGTTCAAAGGCAGGCAGGCGGCCTTTTGTCTCTTCCGGGCGGGGGCGCGACGAAGAGTCATTGACAATCCCGGCGAAGCCCCCGCATCTTGCGCCGCCAGTCTCTGCCGCTTGAGTCCAAGGAATTCCGGATGCCTGTTGTCGTTGTCGAATCTCCCGCCAAGGCCAAGACAATCAACAAATATCTGGGGAGAGGATATACCGTTCTCGCGTCGTATGGCCATGTCCGCGATCTGCCTCCGAAGGACGGTTCGGTCGACCCCGATCGCGGGTTTGAAATGAAATGGGAAATCGCGGCCGACAGCAGAAAGCACGTCAAAGCCATCGCCGACGCACTGAAGAAAGACGGCGAACTGATCCTCGCCACCGACCCCGATCGCGAGGGCGAGGCGATCAGTTGGCACCTGCGCGAGGCGTTGACCAGCCGCCGGGCGATCAAGACCGGCACGCCGGTCCGCAGGGTCGTGTTCAACGCCGTTACGCGATCGGCCGTGACCGAGGCGATGCGGAACCCGCGCCAGGTCGATATGGAACTGGTCGAGGCTTACCTGGCCCGCCGTGCGTTGGATTACCTTGTCGGATTCAACCTGTCGCCCGTGCTGTGGCGCAAACTGCCCGGTGCGAAATCGGCCGGACGCGTCCAGTCGGTTTGCCTGCGTCTGATCGTCGAGCGCGAGATGGAGATCGAGGCGTTCGACTCGGTCGAATACTGGTCGATCAAGGCGACCCTTTCGACACCACGCGATCAGCGGTACGAAGCATATCTGACCGTTCTTGACGGTCGAAAGCTCGAAAAACATGCAATCGGAAATCGGGCCGCCGCCGAATTGGCGGCGCAAGCGATCGCCAATTGCGATCTGATCGTCAAATCGGTTGAGACCAAACCCGCAAAGCGCAACCCTTCGGCGCCGTTCATGACCTCGACGCTTCAGCAAGAGGCCAGCCGGAAACTTGGCTTCGGCGCTCGGCAGACGATGCGCTCGGCCCAGCATCTCTACGAGGCGGGCCACATCACCTATATGCGAACCGACGGCATCGATATGGCACCCGAAGCGGTGCACGCGGCCCGTGCCGAAATCAAGAAGCGTTTTGGTGCGACCTACGTTCCCGCGTCACCACGCATGTACAAGAACAAAGCCAAGAACGCGCAGGAAGCGCATGAATGCATCCGACCGACCAACATGTCGGTCGGGCCGAGCGACCTGAAGGTGGCCGATCTCGATCAGCGCAAGCTTTACGACCTGATCTGGAAGCGCACGATCGCCAGCCAGATGCAGGCGGCGCGGCTGGAGCGCACCAAGGCGGACATAGGCGGCACCGATGATCGGATCGAATTGCGGGCAACGGGCCAGGTGGTGCTGTTCGACGGGTTCATGAGGGTCTATGAGGAAGGGCGCGACGACGTCGCGGGCGACGAGGAGAAACGCCTGCCGCAGATGTTTGAAAATGAGCCGGCAGAGAAAAGAGCCATCGTGCCCGAACAGCATTTCACCCAACCTCCACCCCGTTACACCGAGGCAAGCTTGGTGAAGAGGATGGAAGAGCTTGGGATCGGCCGACCGTCGACCTATGCCTCGATCGTCACCACCATCCAAGAGCGAGACTATGTCCGCAGGGAAAAAAATCGCCTCGTCCCGGAGGATAAGGGGCGTTTGGTGACGATTTTCCTGATCAACTATTTCCGGAAATACGTCGGTTACGACTTTACCGCGGATCTGGAAACCCAGCTCGACGATGTCTCCGCCGGCGATCGCGACTACAAAGACGTGCTCGGCCGCTTCTGGCACGAGTTCTCGGCAGCGGTCGCGGACACCAGTGAATTGCGCATCACCGACGTACTGCAAAAAATCGACGAGATCCTGGAACCGCATCTGTTTCCCGCCAAACCCGACGGCGAGGACCCACGGCTCTGCCCTCGTTGCGGCAAGGGCCGCCTGTCGATGCGGACCGCGCGGTCCGGCGGCGCGTTCATCGGCTGCTCGAACTATCCGGAATGCCGCTTTACCCGGTCATTCGCCGCCCCCGGAGACGACGAGACTGCGATAGGAGCCGACGGCAAGCTGCTGGGACACGACGAAGAAGACGCGATCACCTTGCGCAAGGGCCGCTTTGGACCTTACGTTCAACGCGGCGAGGCGACCGAGAGCGTGCCGAAACCGCCGCGCGCGTCCCTGCCCAAGGGCTGGACCCTTGAGAGCATCGATCTCGCAAGGGCCTTGCAATTGCTCGATCTGCCACGCGAGATCGGACCGCATCCCGAGGATGGCGAGATGATCGAAGCCGGAATCGGCCGCTACGGCCCCTTCGTCAAGCACGGCTCCAAATATGCCAATCTACCCGAGGTGGACGAGGTTTTCACCATCGGCATGAATCGCGCCGTCGAAGTCCTGGCATCGAAGCCCGCACGCGGACGACCCGCACCGGCGAAACCGTTGAAACAACTCGGAGAACATCCGGACAATGGCAGCCCCGTTCAGGTGATGAACGGTCGCTATGGGCCTTACGTGAAATGGGAAAAGATCAATGCCACCTTACCGAGAGGGACCGAGCCTGAAACGGTAACGATGGAAATGGCCCTTGAACTGATCGCCGAAAAGGCTGGGAAAACGGGCGGGAAAGGCCGTCGGCGCAAAGCGGCGCCGAAGGCGAAAACCTGATGGCGCATATCTCCGCGTTCGGCGCCGGTGGCCTGCGAGAGGCTTGACGGTCATCTCGGCGAGCGTTCCGATTTCACATCGAAAACCGGCCGTTCTTCGTATCCGGACGCCGGGCGCGTGTGCAAACATGATATGGGGCGAGCAATGCCGGGCGCCATTCGGCCCATATCGCCGAAGCGGACGCCGTGCCGATATTATGTCAGGGGCCGGTTGTGGCCGGGGACGCACGCCCGAGGATCGGTCCGGGAAATACCGTGCCGCGCACCTGGCCTTTCGTGATCGTGACGCGCGTCTTTCGCCAACGTCCGGACCACGTCAGGCATGGGACCAAAAACCTTTGCACGTCGACGATGGTGCCTGGTGGAGCGGATGCGCTGCCCGGACCAACGGGGCAAGCTCCCCCTATCGATCCCTGACGGCAGGCGGCAAAACCGGATCGGGTTGCTCCAGACGACGACATTCGGCGACCCGTCATCCGAATATGCCGTGCGCCTTTGCGCGCGCAGTCCGACCCGCGGCGCGTCGAATGCGACCGGTTCCGGTTTTTGGGACGGGGGAACGAGGAGCTGGGGCAGAACGACGCGCCCAGGGACAAGTTGCCCACCTCTGCAAGGATTGGAAGCGAGCGGCGGCAACAAGCGCGAAGGACTGTGCCGGCCCCCTTCTCCGGTGGGATGTTCGTCGCATGGTCTCTGCGGCGTTTGCCGCACGGACTGCATGCACAAGCATCGCGTATATGATTTTCTCATGCCCGATCCGCGGGAGAGCCGGGCATCAGATCGTAAGGATGTTTCCATCCGGGCAGAGCGGAGATCCGGGCGAGCCAAGCGTCTATATGAGGCCAGTCGGCGCGCGAGAAACCGAAAGGCTCTTCATAGAACAAATACCCGCAGCAGGAAAGATCCGCGACGGTCGGTCGATCCCCCACAATCCACCCGCGCCCCTCGAGATGATCGTTCAGCACCGTGTACGCAGCATGCAGGCGCCCTTGCAGGAAGGCGATCACATCGGGCGACGCGGGCTTGTCGGCAGGTAGAAAATTGATCAGGAACCGGGTTATTCCGGCCTGACTGGAAAGTTTGTGATTGTCCCACAGAACCCATCGCAGAATCTCGTACGCCTCTCCCCCCTCTGCGCCGAGCTTGCCGGTTTTATCGATGACATATTGCTGGATCGCACCTGATTGGCTGAGTTTCAGCGCTCCGTCGACGAGTATGGGGGCCTCTCCCATTTCGTTGAAACCGCGAAATTCATGCGTGCGCGTGGCGCCCTCGAAGAAGTCGACCTTGACCGGTTCCCAATCGCAGCCTGCCAACTCCAGCGTCAGGGCCGCCTTGTACGAATTTCCGGATTCACCGAAGCAGTGGAGTTTCATGGGCATGGGCGACCTCTTTCAGGCAGGTGATTTCCGCGAAACGCGCTGGTTATGGTCATTTCATGAAAAAGCAGCGTCCGTCTCTTTGCAACCTGCCATCGATAGCAAAATCGCGCCCGGACCGGAAATCTCCGATGGCCACCTCTTCATGGTGCAACGGGCGCAAGCGCGCCCGCATGGACATCTTGGCGTGCTTTGCGGGACAGGGTCGAACCCGACGGGGATGGTCAAGGCATCGATAATACGATATATGCTCTGGTACTCGGCCGGTTCCTCGTTTCAAATGATCGTTCGCGCGAACCCCCCCCTTCCTTTCCCAACCCCGCGCAGTCTGTCAGTCTGCGCGGGCGTTTCTCGCCCGGGTTGGCCGATGCGTCTTTTTCTGTCCGCCTTGAGTGTTCTGACCGTCCCCGCCGCGGTCGCGCGCGCGGATATCCGCGACCGGCGCGGCAACTGCGTCACCATGCCGTTTTATGTTCATCATCCCGGGGCAACGGCTGGGACTGGACGTGACACCTGCCCTGGCACCGCTGCACGTGCCGGTGAAATTCACGGATGATCGGGGGGTGACGCACAACCTCGAAGCCACGAGCGGGGCCGGACGCGCGCGCGACCAGCACTACCGGAACCTGCTGCCGGTCACCGACGCGGCGGTCGCCAACGGCGTGTTCCTGACACCGCTGACGCGGGAACAGTCGGTGGCCCTGATCGCCGTCGTCCTGGTCGAGGACCTGCTGCGCCGCGAACGTTATCACGACGCCATGGCCGTCGCCGACATCCTGCTGGAGCACTATCCGATATTCGCCTGCGCGATGGTCAAGAAGGGCGCGGCCGCCGCACGCCTGCCGAAGTCGGCGTTCCCCTATGCGACGCTGCGGGCGGTGCCCGCGGCGCGCCGGCCCCATGCGGCCCGTCTGCTGCGGATCAATCGAAACGCCTTCGAACGCGCCGAGGCTTTGGGCTGGCGGCCGATACGAAGATAGGCAAGCGTCACATCGGGAATGACCTGTACCAGGAAAGGTTTCATGCGCCACTGTCTGCACCGCATTCTTCTGACCGCGCGCTCTTTTTCGTCCGCGCCACGCGGGTTTCGGCGATGTTCCTCCAGCCGGACCCGATGCCGCCAAACCAGCCAG
The DNA here is from genome assembly GCA_039195495.1 of Pseudomonadota bacterium. GTDB lineage: Bacteria > Pseudomonadota > Alphaproteobacteria > Rhodobacterales > Rhodobacteraceae > JBCCVK01. The sequence goes on along the minus strand of JBCCVK010000120.1, from coordinate 720 downwards.
GCGTCGGGACAAATCGATATTCGTATTCAAACAGCGATCCGGTCAACCGCGCGGACCCGGGCGGGCTCGACCCCGTCTGGCAAAACGACGACGACACCTGATCCAGTTCGGATGGAAGCACCCGGGACCCGGGAACCGGCGTATGATTTCGGCGGCGACGAATACGGATATACCGCCGTTCCGGACCTGTCTCCGGCCGAATTGCCGGGATACCAAAACAACGCGGATATTGCCAGCGTGCCGACCAGTGGCCGCACGACCGTAATCACCGCAACGTCGCGTGACTAACCCCCCTGGGGACGAGATTTCCGAGTCCATTCCATATGAACGCTCAGGCATTTTCGACACAGGGATCAACTCATACGAACATCAGGCGTTGGAGCGCCGGGTTTACAATGCCGCCGGCGGTCCAGGTTACGTAGGCGCAAGAGCCCTGGCTGCCGGAGTGGGAAGTGTGGCGGCTCCGGTCATTGCCGCTGAAACTGGCGCCGCAGTCGCGGCGGGGGCCAATCATGTTCGAAGGAACATATATATCCTTCTAGGTTCAGGATGCATTTATTTTCGTTGTACCGCGTGCTTCACGGCTGTCAAAACGGCGCGGTGAAATGAGCGAGTTTTTCTGGCTGACCGACGCGCGGATGGCACGTCTGCACCCCTTCTTTCCGAAGTCACATGGCAAACCACGGGTAAATGATCGGCGTGTGTTGAGCGGGATTATCT
>JBCCVK010000119.1:0-7247 GCA_039195495.1 Pseudomonadota bacterium | reverse complement strand
GGCACAGCAGGCCTGGCTTGGCCTGATCCGCACGCTGAACGGCCAGGGCCGCCCGGAAGAGGCGGAGACAGCACTGCAGGCGGCACTTGAGGCCTTGCCCGAAGCGCTCGATCTGCTTTGGGCGCAGGCCAGTTTCCGCGAACGGGCCGGCAATTACGAAGGCGCCATCGAGATTTACGAGGCGATGTATGAGCGCGCGCCCAATTCCGAGGTCGTGGCCAACAACCTGGCCAGCCTTCTATCGACTTATCGCGACGATGACGTGAGCCTGGAGCGGGCCTGGATCGTCGCCCGCCGCCTGCGCGGGATCGCGTTCCCGCCCTTCCAGGACACCTATGGCTGGCTGGCCTATCGCCGCGGCGATTACGACGTGGCGCTGGACCATCTGGAACCGGCCGCGGCGGGCCTGCCCGATGACCCGCTGGTGCAATTCCATCTCGGCATGACCTATGCCGCGCTGGAGCGGACCGAAGACGCCCTGGAGCAGCTGAACCAAGCCCTTGAAATTGCTGGTGAAGAAGACACCCGCGCCCAGTTTGACACCGCCCGGGAGGAGATTGCCCGGCTGGAGGCGCTGGTGGCCGCGGAGGCAGAGGCGGAGGCGGCCGAAACCGATGGGGCGGCGGGCTCGGATTGAAATGTGGGGGCATGTGACGTGAGAGAGACAAATCGGCAATGGCTTCAAGCCTTTGGGATAAATCTCTTTCGCAGCGCCGGGAATCCCGGCATTAGAAGGTTAGGAGAGACGGGATGCGACAGATGAAAACGCTGATTCTGGCCCTTGTGGCCGTATTTATGACGACTGCGGCGATGGCGCAGAACGGGTATCAGATTCGCCCCGGCGACGTTTTGTCGGTCGAGGTGCTTCAGGATCCGTCGCTGAACCGCGAAGTGCTGGTGCTGCCGGATGGCTCCATCAGCTTCCCCTTTGCCGGCAATCTGCCTGCCTCGGGCCGCACGACCGGCCAGGTTCAGGATCTGATCAGCCAGGGCATTTCCTCGAATTTCGCGGTGGATCCGAATGTCTTCGTCACCGTGCGGCAATTGACCGGACCGGTTGCCACCGGCGCTGTCGGCCGCTCGACGATCGATGTCTATTTCCTGGGCGAGGTCGGCAATCCCGGCATCGCCGAAGTGCCGCGCGGCTCCACGCTGCTGCAGGCGCTGGCCCTGGGCGGCGGTTTCACCAATTTCGCCGCGCTGCGGCGGATCCAACTGCGCCGGACCAATGCCCATACCGGCGAAACTTCGGTCGCAACGATCAATTACCGGGCCATTTCGGACGGCGCGATGCTGTCCAATGATCCGGTTCTGGCCGATGGCGACGTGATCCTGGTTCCAGAACGCCGGCTTTTCGAATGAACTGAGCCCCGGCACCGAGCAGGCCGATGCGTAACGATAACAAGACCCCATACCGGATCCTGTCCATGGCGGCCCTTGCCGGTCTGATGACCGCGGGGGCCCCGGCTTCTGTGTGGGCGCAGGATCTGTTCAATCCTTTCGATGTCGGCGGCGGATTGCTGTCCGCACCGCCGCCGGGCACGACGCTGCGGGCCGGCGTGCCGGGCACCAGCGTGGCCGCCGATGGCGAAACCGCGGCCGGCGCCCGGGGGGGTGACGGGGCGGGCCGCCGCGACGAAGGCCGCGGGCCGGTCTTCACCCTCGATCTGTCCACCGGCATCCGCTACGAGGAAGAGGAAGACGAGCCGACCGAGGCGTTCTGGCGCACCCGCGCCGATCTCGAGGCTTTCGCCGAAACCCGCAATCAGCGCTTCACCTTCGGCTTCGGGGCAGAGCTTCGGGCGGAAGAGGGGATGACGGATATCAGCCGTCCCACCGCCGGGCTGAATTACCAGCTGTTCAACCGCTCCACCGCGTTTGAGGCCGATCTCACCTGGCGCGAGGTCGATGTCGATAGCGGCTTCCTGCCCGAGGATTTCGACGCCGATGACATCGACCGGGGCGAGGGCACGCGCGAAACCCACGCCGCCCGGTTCACGCTGGAAACCGGGCTTGATGCCCGTTTCGGCACAAGAACCGTGCTGGCCTATCGCCAGACCGACTTCACCGACACCGTCGATCCCGACCTGGTCAATGAAATCCGCTATGACGCCTCGACCGAGCTGCGCTTTTCCATCGATCGCCGGATCCAGGTGACCGCCTTTGCCGAATGGTCCGAGGAATCCGAAGACGATGCGATGGAGACGGTGGAGACCAATACCCGGTTCGGGGTCGGCGCCGATCTTCTGATCGACCGGGTCTGGTCGGCCAATATCGATCTTGCCTTCGCCGAGGAGGAGATCGAGACAACCGGCGGCACGGTCGTGACCGAGGGCGCGGTGATCGATCTTCGGCTGGTGCGCGACATGCGCAATGGCTCGCTGTCCTTTTCGGCCAATCACAACGGCACCGAAGACATTTCCAGCTTCACCGCCGCCCGCCGACTGGCGCTGGCCAATGGCGCCAGTGTCAGCGCGGAGCTCGGGCTCATTTCCTTCGAGGATGGCGATGTGCTGCCGACCGTCGGGCTGACCTATCGCAACGAGATCCTGCGTGGCCGGACGGTGACGCTGTCGCTCCGGCAATCGGGCACCGAGAATGATGATGACGAGGCGATCTTCCGCACCGTCCTCAACGCCGCCTACCGGCAGGAGCTGACCCGCAACAGCCAGTTCGGCGTGAACGGCGCGATTGTCGCCGTCACCCCGCAGGAGGGTGGCGATCCCGATACGCTGGCCGCCTCGCTCGGCGTCTCCTACAGCCATGACCTGACCCGCGACTGGGCGCTGGTGGCGCGCGCCGATGCCCGCCAGACCTTCGAGGACGGCACCCGCACCGACCGGTCGGGCGTGTTTTCCGTGAACCTGGAGCGGACGTTCTCCTTCCGGCCCTGAGGGGGTTGGCCATGCCGGGCAGGCAGGCGGCTCCGGTCTGGGCGCTCATCATCATCTGCACCGTGATCGAGGCCGCCCTCTGGCTCGGAGAGCTGACCGGTCTGGGGCCCGGGCGCCTGCGGCAATCGGCCTATGAATATGCCGGCTTCTGGCCGGGCCTTCGGGCCGGCTGGCAGCCGAACTATCCCGGCCAGCCCTGGGCGATGTTTCTCAGCTACGGCTTTCTGCATGGCGGGGCAGGGCATCTGGTCGTGAACATGATCACGCTCTGGTCGCTTGGCCGGGGCGTGGTGGAGCGCGTGGGGCCTTGGGGGTTCCTCGCACTTTACGCGGCCTCCATCCTCGGCGGCGCGCTTGGCTTTGCGCTGCTGGCGGAGACGTTCCAGCCGATGGTCGGGGCCTCGGGCGCGCTGTTCGGCCTGGCGGGCGGGCTGATGGCCTGGGCCTATGTCGACCGCTTCACCGCGCGGGTGGGCCTCTGGCCGGTGGCGCGGGTGGCGCTGTTTCTGGTCGCGATCAATGTGGCGATGTACTGGGCGCTGGATGGCCAGCTGGCCTGGCAGACCCATCTGGGGGGCTTCGTCATCGGCTGGATCGCGGCCCTGCTGATCGATCCGCGGCCCGCCGCGCCGCTGGAATGACCCCGGTGGATCAACCCGCCCGCGCCAGCCGGGTCGCAAGACCGGAAATGACCTGTCCATAGCCGGCATGAAGGCGCGCGGGCAGGCCGAAGAACAGCCGGTTGCCAAGCGCGAAAAGCTGGCCTCTGGTCATCGAGATCGCCGTCAGCGCTCCGAGAAAGCCCAGGGCCAGCCCGTAGCCGATGACCGGCGAGGACCCGTCATAGACCGGCAGGAGATTGATCGCGATATTGCCGAAGCCGTAATAGAACAGCGTGTCGCGGCCCAGGGTCTCGAAGGACAGGGCGGTCGACGGGGCTGCCGCGTCGCGCCCCGGCAGAAGCCGCCCCAGAAGCCAGAACCCCGCCAGCGAGGCCGAGCAGGCGACGATGCCATAGGCGAAGTAGTAGGGCACATTCTGCCAGCGGTAATCGGTGATCGTGGCCATGACGAAGGCGACGGGATCGCCACTGAGCACGCCGAAGACCAGCAGGCCAAGTGCGGCGGCCAGCATCAGCACGGCCGGGCCGGGGCGGCGATACCCGCTCAGCGCCTCGCCGATCAGAAGCCCGTAGGCGACCAGCGTGACGCCCAGAAGGATGGCCGGGCCAAAGCCCGTGGCATGGCCGAAGATGAAATGCACCAGATGCAGATCGGGCACGCCGATCGCCTGGAAGGCGTATTTCAACGCCCAGGCCACGACCGCCAGCCCCAGATAGAACCGCGATCCCCACCGGATCGCCCAGGGCAGGGTCAGCACGATCAGCAGGAACAGCCCGGTATAGATCTTCAGCACATTGCCGAAGCGTCCGGGGCCGAGGAACAGCACCGCCTCCAGCGTGTCCTGAACCATCAGCTTGCCGGTGATCATCGCCGCCAGCGCGATCGCGGCAAAGAGCACATAGCAGGTCAGCATGCGCGAGATGAGCCGGAGCCGCACCCGGTCTTCCGGCCCGCCCGCGCGCAGCCTTTTGAGATAGACCAGCTCGATCATGATGCCGAAGAGGATCATGAAGGTCGGTGTCGCGGTGCGGGTGAAGATCAGCTGGATCGCCTGGATCGCGCCGATCCCCTCGACCTGGCCCATGAACTGATTGGCGGCATGGCCGAGCATGGCCAGAACCACGGCCAGCCCCCGGCTGCTGTCGATGGCGGTGATCCGGGACATGGCGGCGTCAGTCCAGGATCTCGGGGAAATGGGTCTCGGCGATCTGCATCAGATCCCGGTTGCCGAGCACCTGGTCGCGGAACCAGGGATCGTCGCGCATATCCTGCCAGCGGCGCAGAAGATCGCGCGGCTCCAGGCTCTGGCGGGAGCCGTCGAAGGACGAGCCGCCGCCCCGGGGCGAAGAGGTCAGCGTCAGCCCGTGCCCCGGCGGCAGGCCAAGTGCCACCAGCAATTCGTCGCGATAGGCCTGGTCCATCAGCCAGCGGTTATACTGCATCGCGATCAGGTCCGGCCGGTCCTGATGGCCCCGGAAATGATCGAGATAGAGCGCGATCTGCGACATCCCCGACTTGGTGCCGGTCTTGCCCGATTTCACCCGGCTGGCGAACAGGTTCAGCGGGTCGCGGATAATGATCGCCTCGAATGCGGTCTGGGAGGGGCCGTAATATTTCTGCGGCTCCTTCTGATCGAACTCGGCCAGCGTGAAATCCTCGTAGCTGCGCACCAGCAGGGCGGTTTTCTCGAACTTGCGGTAGCGGCGGATGCCCATGGCTTCGGTATATTCGGCCGTGTCGATCGGGGCGGGATACTGGTGGCGGCTGCGATAGCCGTTCACGCCAAGCGGAATGTCGTTGAGATGCACCGTGCTGCCCGGCCCATGCTCTGCCTCGACCGCCGCGATCAGCCATTCGATCAGCGCGTGATTGCCAGACCGGCGCATGCCCAGGCAGCGCAGATCGATCCCGTTGACCGGGGTCGAGGCCATCGGCCGGGTCAGGTCCAGCACACCATCCTCGATCCGGGCGGCCAGGCGGCCATTGGCGGCATGGCGGAAGAAACGCCCGGGATCGCGGAACAAGAGCGTGGCCTTCTGGCGGAGGGAGGTGTCGGTCATGGAAATGGGGCTTTTGACTATTGCCGCGCCATATTAGCTCAGCCCGCCGCCATCCGCATCCGATTTCCCATCGCGCAACACTGCGTCGATCCATGGGAAACGGCCCCGGTTCCGGGCCTGGAAGTAACATAATTCCGATTATCCGAAGGGCCACCTGAACAATGCTGCACCTGCAAAGAGATTGTCGGGCGGGATGAGCATTCAACTTGAAATATGGGGCCTTGGGGCGATAGACAGCGCGCGATTGTGCGGGTCGGTTCCGGCCGGCCCAGTTTCCCTCCCCCGCGCGCCGCATTGGCGCTATGTAAGAGTCCCCCATGTCCGCACAGCTCCTCGCCCCCGTTCCCGAACTCTATGTCTCCTATGACAGCGCCCAGAAGCTGAAGCTCGAAGCCGCCGATCTGCCGTCCTGGGATCTCTCCCCGCGCCAGACCTGCGATCTGGAACTGCTGATGAATGGCGGGTTCAACCCGCTCAAGGGCTTCCTGTCGGAGCCGGATTACACCGGCGTGGTCGAGAATATGCGGCTGGCCGATGGCACGCTCTGGCCGATGCCGATCACGCTCGATGTCAGCCAGGCTTTCGCCGACACCGTCGAACCGGGCCAGGACATTGCCCTTCGCGATGCCGAGGGGGTGATCCTGGGCATCCTGAGTGTCACCGACAAATGGGTGCCCGACAAGGCGCGCGAGGCCGAACAGGTCTTCGGCGCCGATGATCTGGCCCATCCGGCGGTGAATTACCTGCATAACACGGCCGGGCCGGTCTATCTCGGCGGGCCGATCACCGGGATCACGCCGCCCACGCATTACGATTTCCGCGCCCGCCGCGACACGCCGAATGAGCTGCGCGCCTATTTCCGCAAGCTTGGCTGGCGCCGCGTCGTGGCCTTCCAGACCCGCAACCCGCTGCACCGCGCGCATCAGGAACTGACTTTCCGCGCAGCGAAAGAGGCGCAGGCGAACCTGCTGATCCACCCGATCGTCGGCATGACGAAACCGGGCGATGTCGACCATTTCACCCGCGTGCGCTGTTACGAGGCGGTGCTGGACAAGTATCCGAACGCCACGACGCATATGTCGCTGCTCAACCTGGCGATGCGCATGGCCGGCCCGCGAGAGGCGGTCTGGCACGGGCTGATCCGCAAGAACCACGGCTGCACCCATTTCATCGTCGGCCGCGACCATGCCGGCCCCGGCAAGAACAGCCAGGGCGCGGATTTCTACGGGCCCTACGATGCCCAGGACATGTTCCGGGAGCATGAGGCGGAGATCGGCCTCGAAATGGTCGATTTCAAACACATGGTCTATGTCCAGGAACGCGCCCAATACGAGCCCGCGGATGAGGTCGAGGAGGGCGCGACCGTCCTCAACATCTCCGGCACGGAGCTGCGCCGCCGCCTGGCCGAGGGGCTGGAAATCCCCGAATGGTTCTCCTTCCCCGAAGTGGTGACGGAGCTGCGCCGGACCCGCCCGCCGCGGTCGCAACAGGGCTTCACGGTCTTCTTCACCGGGCTCTCGGGCTCGGGCAAGTCGACCATCGCCAACGCGATCATGGTCAAGCTGATGGAGATGGGCGGCCGGCCGGTGACGCTGCTGGACGGGGACGTGGTGCGCAAACACCTGTCATCGGAGTTGACGTTTTCGAAGGAACATCGCGACATCAACATC
>JBCCVK010000118.1:0-7258 GCA_039195495.1 Pseudomonadota bacterium | reverse complement strand
GACAACACCGCCGCGCGCGCGCTTTATCGACGGCTCGACGCGCGGGAGACGTCAAGGATCGTGGTTTACGACTGGGACGGCGCGATGGATACATAATGCCACGGGCGCCAAGGGGCCATGCGGCAGCGCGGAGAGGGTGCCCGTATCCAGGTCGACGGCTTGCGCTCCACCGTTGACACTTTGCGCATATACCCATCTATCTTGACGGGCACGAAGCCAGGGAGATTATGATGAAGTTCATGAAGACTTTTGCGATCGCGGCGGCCGGCGCCCTCCTTCTAGGCGCCCCGGGTCAGGCGGACGAAGTGATCCCCGAAAAGGAAAAAGCGCGCGCGCAGGCTCTGCTTGCGGATGGGCCGACGAAAACCGCTGGAATTGCAGGCGTCAGCGTTATCGGCACCGTATCGCTCGATGGTGAATTCGAAAGTTCGGACGGATTGGTTATGCGGGTACGTGAACTGGTCATCGAACCCGGTGGGGTCGTCGCCGTCCATCAACACGACAAGCGACCGGGCGTCGCTTACATCATCGAGGGTGAGATGACCGAGCATCGTTCGAGCGAAGCCGGATCAATGGTCAAGTCCGCCGGAATGACCGCCATGGAACGCTCCGGCGTCGTGCACTGGTGGGAGAATGCGAGTACCGCGAACGCCCGTGTGCTCGTGGTCGATATCGTTCCCGCAGAATAGGCTGATCACCATTTGACTTGCGGAAATCAGACCGGACCAACGGGTGCCCGCCCTGGCCGGCGCGGCGGGGGCAATCCCCCGCCGAAACCCGCCGCCCAAAACGATCGATGCCGGTGAAGAGCGCTTTTCACCGGATGCCGTGGTCTTTCACCCGTCTTGCGTACACGTCCCGGGTCCGCCGCATCCGCCGGTCGCGCGACCTACTCTTCACGGCGACTCGTGGCGGTACGGTCGCGGTCGTATCGCCTCATCAGCGGAAACGGCGGCAGCCAGGATTCGCGGCGGACGGTCCAGAGCTCGTAGGTCGGCATCAGTTGGTCAGGGGCATCCAGAGAGCCCAGATTCACCTCGATTTCGTCCGCGGTGCGTGCGAAAACGGACGAGCCGCAACGAGGGCAGAAAAATCGCCCGGCATACGCGCGCGTGTCGCCATCGATCGTCACCGCCTCCTGAGGGAACACCGCGGAAGCGTGAAAAAGAGCCCCGTGATGCTTGCGGCAGTCGAGACAGTGACAGAGGCCGACCCGATACGGGCGCCCCGACATCACGATCCGGACGTTGCCGCACAGGCAACCACCTGTGAATCGATCCATGCTTCGCCTCCACAAGAACAAGCGGTCAATAAGGTTACAACGCACAGCGCCGTCCATTGCCACAGTCCGATGGCGATGGAAAGCCGACGCGCGCCGTGCGGGCGTCGAAATCCGCCGGAAGGATGGAAAGGGCAATGGCCCCGTCGGCGATCCGGCGGGAATGTCCACTTTTCGAAACACGGACCCGGCAAGTCGAACGGCATAAGCTGCTAAGCTGCGCGGCTTGCCTTCGATCGTTCGAACGACTATGCTGGTCTCGGCAGGAGGCAGGCGCCTCATGCAGTGGAGATTTTATGCGAGAGCCCCGGGCATAAGCCCGTTCCCGATCCAATGCTTCGGGAATGCCGGAACCAAAAGGACACTCACGCGCGACGCTGAGTGATCCCGTTTCTGCGATCTCATGAAATAGAGACACTCCGTTGAATATCTCAAAATACGAACAGCGTGTTTTGCACGAACTCGCCCTTGGTGGAGCCATCCATCACGAACGGTGTGAGAATGGCAAGATACGCGCCATCACCTGTTTCACACGCGAAGGTCATGTCCTTTCCGACTGCACCCTCGACGTGTTCCTGCGCCTGAAAAAACGGCGCTTCATCCGCTCGCGGAACGGCCAGCCCTATCGCGCATCGCAGCAGGGCATCAAAGCCGTGCGCGCGCAACTCAACCAACGATGACATACGCACTGAAAGAACCGGACCATGGATTTCATGACCCCCCACGCCAATCGAACCGGCGAAATCATCGACCTTTTCATATCGACTTTCACGAATTCCGAAGGGGCGGCAGAAGGGGAATTGATCGGCAAGCTCGTCGCGGACATGTTCGCGACAGTCGATGCCGCCGATCTGTTCGTGTATTCGGCCCTGGAGGGGGGCAGGACCGCCGGGACAATCGTCTTCACGCGTCTGGAGTATCCAGAGGACGAGCGCACGGTTTTCATTCTCGGACCTGTGGCCGTTGCCACAGGCCGGCAAGGCAAGGGGGTCGGGCGGACATTGCTGAACCACGGCCTGACCAATCTGACGGAAAACGGCGTGGACGTTGCATTGACCTATGGCGATGTCGATTTCTACGCCAAGGTCGGGTTCGCCCGGATCACAGGCGGTGTCGCTTCCCCCCCTTTGCCGCTGAAATATCCCGAAGCCTGGCTGGGTCAATCGCTGAACGATAGACCACTCGATCCGCTCAAGGGTCCGTCCAGCTGCGTTGCGGCGCTGAACGACCCGGCTTACTGGTAACACGCGCGGCACGCGTGACGCCCCCCAAAGCATGCGTAATTGGGCCGGCCCGACACCGAGGTCGAGCCTCCGACAGGATCACAGGACCTTTGTGATCTGGGGAGATGTCGCATGGTGTTCGGGCTCTGTCGAGCGCACGGAAAGCCCTGCCGAGCAAGACCGTTGATTTGGCCGATGACCTGCGCGGTCTTCTAAAGATATTGGGCATACGGCTGCCCAGAACGGTACAGTATGGCGGTTTTGACGGTGTCGTCCGACCGATGATCGAGATGGAAGAAGCTCTGGCGCATGCCATGCTGGCGCCGTTCGACGCCCGACCGGTTTCTGTATCAACAGGTCCCGGCGCTGGACCGGAGGGTCAAACGCGCGGCCAGTCAGGATAAGATGTGCACGCGCATGATGACGGTCCCAGGCGTCGGGCCGATTGCGGTTTTGAGCTTCAAGGCGGCCGTCGATGATCCTGCACGGTTCAAGCGGTCTCGCATCGTGACCGCCCATTTTGGCTTGACACCCCGAAGATATCGGTCCGGCGAGCACGACAACCCTGGCCGAATATCGAAAGCCGGAGATCGAGACGTAAGGGCAACGCTCGGTGCCGCCGCCAACGCCTTGCCCGTGCGAACGATGGCCGCAGCCCAATCAAGTCATGGGGCATGCGCTTGATGCGCCCCAAGGGTCGTCGTCACGCCGTCGTGGCCGTTGCTCGCAAATTGGCCGTCCTGACGCACCGAATGTGGGCCGAGGCCCGAAGCCCGGTCCTGCCCGTCGAGGGGGCCGGATAGGGTCCGGCTCATACCGCGCGCTCCGGCGGATCGGGCGGCGGGGCAAGACAATACGGGCGTGACTCACGCCCGATCCCGTGCAATCCGCTCCAGCGCCATGGACACGCCGCGCAGCTCCGCCAACCCCTTCAATCGCCCGACGGCCGGATATCCGGGGGTCGATCGCCGTTTGGAATCATCGAGAATCTGCTGCCCGTGATCGGGGCGCATCGGAATGACGCAATCGTCGCGGCCTTGCGCGCGACGGCGCGCTTCCTCGGCCACGACGCTCTGCAGAACGGCGATCATGTCGGTGGAACCGCTCAGATGTTCGTCCTCATAGAACGAGCCGGGCACACGATCGTCTTCCCGCCGAACGTTGCGCAGATGCAGGAAATGGACGTGAGATCCCAGACGCTCCATCATGCCGGGCAGATCATTGTCACGACGGGCTCCGAGCGAGCCGGTACAAAACGTGATGCCGTTTGCGGGCGATGGAACGGCTTCGACCAGCCGGCGATAATCGTTCTCGGTGGACATGATCCGGGGCAGGCCCAAAAGAGGCCAGGGGGGATCGTCCGGATGACAGCAAAGACGCAGCCCGAGCCGTTCGGCTTCGGGGACGACCCGGTCCAGGAAATATTTCAGATTGGCCTTCAAGACGTCCGCGTCGATTTGCTCATACGCTCTCAGTTGTTGCTTCAAACTGTCCAAGGTCCAGCTTTCGACGGCGCCCGGCAGACCCGCAAGCACATTCGCGACCAAGCGGTCCCGGTCTTGCGCGTTCAGCCTTTCGGCGCGACGGGCGGCTTCGGCCCCGACATCGTCCGGATACTCGCCGACCGCGTCGCCACGGCCAAGGATGTGGATATCGAAGACGGCGAAATCATTCAGATCGAAGCGCAAGGCCCGCGCGCCGCTCGGCACGGACGCGGCGAGATCGGTTCGCGTCCAATCGAGGGCCGGCATGAAATTGTAACAGATCACTTCGAGACCGGCCGCGGCCAGATTGCGCATGCTTTCGATCCAAGCGGCGATGTGCGCATCACGCTGCCGGCCGGCGGTCTTGATGGCTTCACTCACCGGCAGGCTCTCGACGACATCCCATTCAAGCCCGGTTTCGACGCCGGAGGCATCGCGCCGAACTTCGTCTTGCCGCCGCCGGATTGCATCGGGCGTCCACACGCGGCCGGGTGGAACGTGATACAAAGCCGTGACGACACCCGCAGCGCCGGCCTGCCGGATGTCCCGCAAGCCCACCCGATCGTCGGGACCGAACCACCGCCATGTCTGATGCATCTTGAACTCCTCAAAGGTTGTGGGCGTCCCGGGCAGGCGGGACGACCGGATGCAGAGCCGGCGCGGAACCGCCGGGGCGCGCCCAGCCGAAAGCATGGACGCGCCCCGCGCAAGAGGACACGTTCGCGGGCGCGGACAGTTTCATACAGGGTGAAAAGAATCGGCCCTGGGCGCAAGCCCGAACCGACGGCGTCGAAAAGCGGCTTCAGGCCCTTCACGAAAGAGATAAGAGCCGGAACGTCGAAACCGCGGCCGAGGCCGTGGTTTCCGAACATTGATCCGTTGCACGCCTGCGAGGACCCGGCGTGAAACCGGGTGACCAGATCGTCTTCGATCGAACGCGGACCATGTCGGGGCGCATCCGAGCGCGGAGGATTTCATCATCTCAACCTGGCCGAGACCGTCGCAAGCCACCCCCGGCCGATCAACGGTCGCGCGACACGGCGACCGAGGATCACGCGAAGCCCGCACGCATACCCGCGTCGGTTGCCGTCATGCGGCGTGCGGGGCCGGATCCCGACCTTCCCCTGGCACGCCGGGGTTGCGAAGGGGACCGGATGGGCTAGGGTCGGAGCAATCGAACCACCGGGATCCGGACATGACCCATGACGCCGATCTGCTGCGCGATCTCTTCGAGACGGCCGTTGCCGCCGCCGACCCGATGAAAACCATTCCCGCGGCCCTTCCTTCCAGACCCGACGGGAATGTTATCGTCGTCGGCGCGGGAAAGGCTTCGGCGCGCATGGCCGAAGCGGTCGAGACGATCTGGGGTCCCTGCGAGGGCCTCGTCATCACCAGATACGGATATGCGCGCCCATGCAGGCGTATCGAAATCGTCGAGGCGGCGCATCCGGTGCCCGATGCCGCGGGCGAGGCCGCCACCCTGCGGATGCTGGACCGCCTCGCAGCGCTGGGAAAGAACGACTTCGTGCTGGCGCTGATCTCCGGCGGAGGATCAGCTCTGCTGACATCCCCCGCCGGCACGATCACCTTGAAGGAAAAACAGCAGGTCAACGCGGCCCTCTTGGCATCGGGGGCGCCGATCGACCGGATGAATATCGTTCGCAAACATCTGAGCCGCGTGAAAGGCGGCCAATTGGCGCGTGCGGCATATCCGGCCAGGATGTTGTCGCTGATGATATCGGATGTCCCCGGCGACGATCCGGCCGATATCGCCTCGGGGCCCACCGTGGGGGAAGCCAGCACATCCGAAGACGCCAAAGCCATCCTGGAAAACCACGGCCTCGTCGCGCCAGACTCGGTCAGGCGGGTCCTGGAAGCGGGGTCGTGCGTCGTGCCGGTCGGCGATCCGGCTCTTGCCCTGACCGAGAATCGCATCATCGCAACCCCCGGTCAGTCGTTGAAAGCCGCGGCGAAAATCGCGCGGCAAAAGGGGCTCGAAGTCCGCATTCTCGGCGACGATCTGGAAGGAGAGGCGCGGCACTTGGCGTCGGCCCATGCCGAGCTGGCTTTGACGCTGGCCGCGACTGCGCGCTCCTCACCGGTTCTGCTGCTTTCCGGTGGCGAATGCACGGTGACGCGGCGCGGCGGCGGAATCGGGGGCCCGAATGCCGAATACGCTCTGGCCCTGGCGCTTGCGCTGCGCGGGCGACCGGATATCACGGCGCTGGCCTGCGACACGGACGGCGTCGATGGCGCCGCAGAGGTCGCCGGCGCCATAATCGACGCAACCACGCTCGAACGCGCCGCCGTCAAGGGTCTGAACGCGCGCGCGGCCCTGGATGACAACGACGCGCACAGTTTTTTCGCGGCGCTCGGGGATCACGTCGTCACGGGTCCGACATTGACCAACGTGAACGATTTCCGCGCGATTTTACTGAGATAGGAGGCAATCCGCCGCGATCGAAGGATGTGAAGCAGGGCGGGATTCACCGGTTTTCAGGTCCCGTCGCACCCAGGGCGGTCACGCCCTGCCCTGCATGTGACGGCCATGTTCAAGGCCGCGGGGATGTCAGGCGGCTTGTCGGGTCGATCACGGACATTGCGCCCGGCGCGGCGGACGCTTCCGAGCCGGTCATCGAACATCGGGGGCGGCCGGGCGGCCGGAGAAGAGCCGCACAATCGACGCCGAGACGTCAGTCGGGATAAGAGATCATCCCACCGCCCAGCGCGGCGCGCACCCCGGTGGTCGAGGGGCACGAGGTCGGCAGACCCCGCGCCACGCGGACCGCGAGAAAGGCGAATGCCTGCGCTTCGAGCATGTCGCCGTCAAGCCCTGCCGCCTCGACCGGCGCGACCGGGCAGTCCAACCGCCCTTGCAAAGCGCGCATCAGAGCGGGGTTTTGCCGCCCGCCGCCGGTGACCAGCACCCGCCCGGGTCTGGCGGGACAATGGGTCATCGCGTGGGCCACCGCGCCCGCGGCCACCGCCACCAGCGTGGCGGCCGCGTCTTCCAAAGACAGATCCTTCAGCCAGATGAGCAGATCATGGAAATCGTTCCTGTCAAGCGATTTGGGCGGAACCTGGAACATATAGGGCCGGGCCAGCGCGGCCTTCAGAATCGCCGCATCCGCCCGGCCCGCCCGGGCCAGCATCCCGTCCTCGTCGCGCGCCGCCCCCGTCCGCTGCCGAACCAGATCGTCGAGCGGCGCATTCGCAGGCCCCGTGTCGAAGGCCAAAAGCGCCCCCGCCTGTTCGGGCCGGTCCTTCGAGGG
>JBCCVK010000117.1:0-7266 GCA_039195495.1 Pseudomonadota bacterium | reverse complement strand
GCGCGGGATGCAAATGCGCATCGGATATCGCCCGCCTGGGGGCCCGGTCCGAATGCTCCGGTCTGTCCAGGAGCATTCACAGACTGGCCTCGACGCGGAAGACGTCGGGGATTTCGTCCCGACCTTCGAGAAGCAGATCCGCCATCACCTCGCCCACCTTGGGCGCCATACCGAACCCGATCTTGAAAGCGCCGTTGGCGATGAAGACATCGGGGCGACCGGGCAAGGCGCCAAGCATTGGCGCACGGCTGCGCGCGCGTGCGCGCACTCCGGCCCAGCGTTCGACGACGGGAGCTTCGGCCAATATCGGAACGGCCGCCCGGACATGGTCAAGGACGACATCCAGCCGTCCGTCAACGGCATCGGGCGCGTCGAAATCGCACTCGCTGGTCGATCCGACCGCGACTGTGCCGTCGTGATGGGGAACGATGTGAAGGCCCTCGATGAAAAGTTGCGGTCGCGCCGACGCCTCGAAACGCAGCAGGGCAGCCTGCCCCTTCACGGCTGCGCCGACCCTCTTGCCGAAGCATTCGGACAAGGTCCGCAGTCCTTCGTAACCGGTCGCCAGAACCTCAACTCCTTCGCCCGCCGGCGCCTCGGTCGTTATTTCGCCCCCCAAGGCTTGGAACGCGGCGGCCAGGGCCTTCGTGGCGGCGCGGGGATGGATGCGGGCCGCGAGCGTATCATGGACAAGATACCCGCTTGCACTGCGTGGCGCCCACTCCCCGGCCTGCGCCCCGGGAATGACGGACCAGGACGCACGGTCACCCCAATTGGTCTGCGCGTCGTCAAAACGCGCGATCGCCAGCGCCAGGGCGCGATCGCTGGCAACCGACTGCAGACGTCCGGATCTCAGATATCCCGCCGCTCGTCCGGACAGTTCCTCGACACGCCGCCAAAACGCTCCGGCCATCAACAGGCTTTCCAACTGGAACTGCTTTTTGGGGTTCCATCGGTCAGGCGTGTGGGGCGCCATGGCGCCCAGGATCCCGCCGCTCGATCCGGCGCCGACCGCGCGCGTCTCGACCAGGCGCACGCGTGCGCCCCTGAGCTGACAGGTGAACGCCACCGTCAGACCGAACACGCCGCCGCCACGCACCGTCACGTCGATTGTTGCCAAAACCCCGCGCCCCGCTCAATGTCGACCCGTCAGAAACCGCAGATAGGGCATGCCGTGCATACAGACCAGACCGCCCGGATCCTCTGGCACGAGGGGCGAACGCCTGTATCGGAACGTTTCGACGACGTCTATTTCTCACCCGTGAATGGCCTGGACGAGACGCGGCATGTGTTTCTGAAGGGCAATGATCTGCCCGGACGGTTCCGCGCGGGCTTCCATGTGGCCGAACTGGGCTTCGGCACGGGACTGAACGTGTTGGCGGCGGTAATGATGTGGCGCGCGGCGAATGCGCGCGGCACGTTACATTTCACCAGCTTCGAGGCATCTCCGATGGCGCGGGAGGATTTGTTCGCGGCCCTCGGGGCATTCCCGGCGATACGGGTGCTCGCAAGCGAGATTTTGGCTGATTATGCGCCCGGCAAGACGCGCATGCATGCCACCGACTTGCGCCTTAACATCATATGGGGCGACGCCCGCGAAACGCTGCCCGCATGGAAGGGGCAAGCCGACGCGTGGTTCCTGGACGGGTTTTCACCGGCGAAGAACCCCGAGCTTTGGAGCGATGAGCTGATGGCCCAGGTCGCACGGCGCACGGCGCCCGACGGCAGTTTCGCCACCTACACCGCCGCGGGACATGTGCGCCGCGCGTTGGCGCAAGCAGGTTTCACCGTCGCCCGCATGCCGGGATACGGGCGTAAAAAACACATGACGACGGGTCGGCTGACCAGCGGATAGATGGCCCGTGCCCTGCCATATGCGGCGGGGCGGCGTCTTGAACCATTCGGCGATCGGATACGGCACGATCACAAGGACGCCCGCCCGGGCGTCGGAGATCAGCGCGCTTTCAGCTCGGCGGTGGGGGTTAGAGGCGTCAGTTCGCCCGACAGACGCATCCGATAGATCGGCACGGATTCCATCACCCGCATGATGTAGTTTCGAGTTTCCGTGAAGGGAACATGTTCGATCCAGTCGACGGGATCGACGCTCTGGCGGCGCGGATCCCCGTAACGGTCCAGCCAGGCACGCACTCGGCCGGGGCCCGCGTTGTACCCTGCCGCGACCAAGGGAATATTGTCTCCGAATTCCTGCTTGAGATGCGCCAGGTAAGCGCTTCCGAGATGCGCGTTATACGCGGGATCGCGCAGCAGGCACGGCAGGCAATATTCCCTGCCGGTTTTTCGCGCCATCGCTTGTGCGGTTCCCGGTAGAAGCTGCATCAAGCCGTAGGCGCCGGCGGGGCTGACGACCTTGGGGTCAAACTCGCTTTCGCGTCGGGCGACGGACAGCGCCAGCGCCATCTCGACGGGCAGACGCTGTCTTGCCATCGGTGCGATCGGATAATAGGCGCGGTGCAGCATGCCGCCCTGCGCGGCGGCATATTTCGCAACCATGAGGGCTATGTGCGGCTCGTTCAGTTTCAGCGCCAAATCGGCGAGTTGACCATGCTCCGTCGGCGTCAGCGTCTCGGAAAGATGCACGAACCAGCGCTCGGCGAGATCGAGTTCTCCAGCGGCTTGCAACAGCAGACCCGCATAAAACACCGTGGACGAGACGAACCCCGCCTGTCGCCATAATGGATAATCCTCGTCACCCAGAAGTCCGGCATCCGTGGGGGCACCGATCCTTTCGGCGGCGAGTTGTCCGTAAAAACTGGTCTGATGCCGCGCGCCGGCGGCATAAGCCGCGCGCGCTTCGGTCCGCATCCCCATCGCCTCATAGGCGCGGCCGATCCAATATCCCGCGCGCCCCTTGCTGATCGGGCTTCTCACGGCGTTTTCGTGCCGTTTGAAATGCCTTACCGCATCTCCTGGCCGATTCAGCTTACGCAGGGCGACATATCCTGCCAGCCATTCCAGATCTGCATAGTCGCGGCCATCGCTCAATCCATGCGCGGCGGCCAGATCATACGCCCGGCGCCCGTTGCCGTCCCGCATCAATTGGCGGGCGATCCGGCCGCGTCGTTCGGCCCAGATTTCCGGCCGGCCCAGATTGCCCGTCTGTGCGATGGCCAATTCCGCCGCACTCTCCATACGCCCCTTCCGGGCGCGCCACAAGAAACGCTCATAAGCCAGGCCAGGATGTTCGCGAAGGCGGGCCGGAACCGCTTGCACAAGCGCATCGACACCACGGACTTGTCGATGCAGCCCGATGCGCGCATTGGCCAGCGCGATCTGATCTTCATTCGCGTATTTGAACATACGCTGGGCCTCGGCGAACCTCGTCCGCCATAAAAGCATCTCCAGGCGCGCGATATGATGCGGATGCAGAAGCTGCCCGTATTTCGCCTCGAAGACCGCCTGTTCCTGTCGCGTCATGGTCAATTCGCGCCAGGCCCGGATGATTTGCGATCCCGCCTGCGCGCGGCGGCCGGATGCGTCAAGCGCTTCGGCATATCGCAAGGCGCCATGGGCCGTCCGGGGCGCCTGATCCGAGAAGAAGCGAAGCACATCCTCCGGAGGGGCGTTTTGCGGGATCACCTTTTCGCCGCGCTGCCGCAAGAGCGGCAATCCCGGCCAATCGCCGTAACGATCCATGAACGTCAGATACGCGGCAAGGGTGCCCTGCCCGGCGCGCAACCGATGCCAGTCCAGCACCGCCTGGGCGATCGGATCGGATATGCGGGGGAGGGCGCCCCAATCTTCGGCGCGGACCTGTTTCATTCCGACCGCCAGTTCCCGCACGACACGGCGGTCGGTTTGCGCAACCGCCATCTCCACCATCAGCGGCACGCCCAGCAACAACATGCCCATGCGGGCCGGAATCAGCGTCATTCGCCCGTTCCCCAATTTTTTGCACAGACTAGAGCGATGCGCAAACAGCGCAACACACATTCTTGGCAACGTGGCAAACCACGGCTAAACGACGGATCGCAGCGCTTGAAAATCGGAGGAGCACGGGATGTTCAAAGGCTCGATACCGGCCTTGGTTACGCCATTCAAGGACGGCAAGGTGGATATCGCCGGGCTTGACCGCCTGGTCGAATGGCAGATCGAGCAAGGTTCATCCGGTCTGGTCCCGGTCGGCACGACCGGAGAAAGCCCAACCCTCAGTCATGCCGAACATGACCTGGTCGTCGCCGAAGTGGTCAGGGCGGCGTCGGGCAGGGTGCCGGTTCTGGCGGGAGCGGGATCGAACAGCACCGCCGAAGCGATACGGCTGGTCCGCGCTGCGAAGGATACCGGCGCCGATGCGGCGCTGGTGGTGACCCCTTATTACAACAAACCGACCCAGGCCGGTCTCACCGCCCATTTCGAGGCCGTAGCGGAGATCGGTCTACCGATCGTCGTCTATAACATCCCGTCGCGTTCGGTCATCGATATGAGCCCCGAAACGATGGGGATGCTCGCCAAGCATGCAAACATCATCGGGGTGAAGGATGCCACCGGCGACGTCACGCGCGTGTCGCAACAGCGGATCGTCTGCGGCGCGGATTTCATTCAGCTTTCGGGTGAGGATGCTTCGGCCCTTGGCTTCAACGCGCATGGCGGCGTGGGCTGCATCAGCGTGACCGCGAACATCGCACCGCGCCTCTGTGCCGAGTTCCAGGCGGCCATGCTTGCGGGGGACTTCGCGAAAGCATTGCAGTATCAGGACAGGCTGATGCCCCTGCATATGGCGATCTTCCTCGAGCCCGGCCTGGCCGGCGCCAAATACGGCTTGTCGCTGCTTGGGAAATGCACGCCGGAGGTTCGCCCGCCACTGGTTGGTCTTGCGGGCTCGACCAAGGCCGCGATCCGATCGGCAATGGAGCATGCTGAACTGCTCTAGGACGGTATCCGCATTCATGAGCTTGCGATCTGGTCCGGGGTTTTCTTGGGGATCGCCGGCCCGGATGAAAGTAGCCGGCAGGCGCGTCGAAGATACGGGCTCGGAGGAAGTGACCGACCGGATCACGGGGGCGATAGCGGCGGCATGACCAACAGGAACAGGTCCAATATCACCCGAAACCTCGCGTTTTCCGGGAGGGTGGCATCGGGCATGTCCGCTGCGGTCCGCACAGCGGAAATCGATTTGTCCGTCGGTTCCCTGGCGGATCTGTGTGCCGTAATGCCGGGCCTGACCATGCAAGCCGGCCGGAGCAGTGGGACGGGTTTTCTTGTCTGCGTTGGTACCGCTGCCATCGTCGGTTTCATCAACGGTGTTCAGATTGCCCGTCTCAAGATGATCCCTTTCGTCGTGGCGTCGGGGATGCCGGCCATGGAACGGGCTACGTCGCCGCCGACGCGATTGTCGGGATGGTTCAGGGATCGACCATCGCCGAACGCCGCCAGGCTCGGGGCCGGTCCGCGCCTGCGAGACTTTCCAGGGCCCTGCTCGATCGATGGAACTGGCTGTTACGCCACAAAGGCGACTGGAGTTATACGATAGAGTATCACGGCGCGCATCTTTCCCGGATATGCGACACCTGGATCAGTCCGGCAACACTCGGGCTCAGAAACGGGCATTGGTCCAGAAAGGATTACGCACCGCGCAAATTGCGCCCTACAATCGAAGACCGGGGTATCGCGCCGCGTTCAACATAGGCTCAACCGGCCGGTGAGGCTTCCGCCTGGCGGCCAAGTTACCCACAAGGGAGACCCTACATGAAAAGCAAACCGAAATTCCTGACCGCCGCTGGCATCCTGACCGTTGCCGGCTTGGCGCAAGCCGCATCCGCAGCCGACGAGATCACGGTGGCCTATTTCCTCGAATGGCCAATGCCATTTCAATACGCCAAGGTGAACGGCACTTATGAAGACGAGATGGGCATCAAGATCAATTGGGTCAGCTTCGACACCGGTACCGCGATGTCGGCGGCGATGGCTTCGGGCGACGTTCAGATCTCCGTCTCGCAGGGCGTGCCGCCCTTCGTGGTCGCGGCCTCTGCCGGTCAGGACATCCAGATCGTCGACGTGGCGGTCAGCTATTCCGACAACGACAACTGCGTGGTGCATGCCGATCACGAGATCGACAAGGACAGCGTCGACGAACTGGCCGGCAAGAAAGTCGCCGTTCCGCTCGGCACCGCGGCCCATTATGGCTTTCTCAGTCAGATGAACCACTTCGGTGTCGACATCTCCTCTATGGAAATCGTCGACATGGCGCCTGCCGAGGGGGCCGCGGCTTTGTCGCAAGGGTCGATCGACATGGCCTGCGGCTGGGGTGGCGCGTTGCGCCGGATGCTGGAAAGCGGCAATGTCCTGCTGACCGGCGCCGAGAAGGAAGAGCTTGGCATTCTGGTGTTCGACGTGACCTCCGCCCCGGCGGATTTCGTGGCCGAGGAGAGCGAACTGCTTGCTAAATTCCTGAAAGTCACGGCTGACGCGAATGCGGTCTGGAATGCGGGCGGCGCCGATGCCGAGGCGATGATTCCGGTGATCGCGAAAGACGCAGGTATGGACGAAGAAGGCACCGCTGCCACCATGGCAGCCTTCGCGTTCCCTGGTGTCGAAGAGCAGTTGGGTGAAAAATGGCTGGGCGGTGGCGCGCAGACTTTCATGAAGGGCGTGGCGGACATCTTCGTCGATGCAGGCTCGATCGACGCTGCGCTCGACGGTTACGAGGCCGCCGTCAACACTGGCCCGCTCGAGATTGCCGGCGGAATGTAAATCACGATCATCGGGACCTTGCCGATCCTGGGATCGGCAGGGCGCGCCACATCCGAATCCACAACAGGGATGCTTTTATGTCCGGTCTAGTCCTCGAAGACGTTTCGATGCGTTTCGATCTTCCAAACGGCAGCCACGTTCAAGCGCTCAAGAACGTCTCTTTGAACATCCAGACCGGTGAGTTGATGAGCGCGCTGGGACCCTCGGGCTGCGGCAAGACCACCCTTTTGAACATCATCGCCGGCTTTCTGGCGCCGACCCGGGGCAGGATAACGCTGAACGACCACCCGGTCACCGGCCCCGCGCAGGAACGCGGCATGGTATTCCAGAAGGGCGCGTTGTTCGAATGGATGAACGTCCGCGAGAACGTGGCCTTCGGGCCCAAGATGAACGGCGTGCCAAAGGCGGAAACCGCCGAAAAGGTCGATCACCTTCTCGATGTCGTCGGCCTGCAGGACTTCAAGGAAAAGGCGATCTACGAGTTGTCGGGCGGCATGCAGCAGCGTGTCGCGCTCGCCCGCTGTCTGGTCAACGATCCCGATGTCATCCTGATGGACG
>JBCCVK010000116.1:0-7273 GCA_039195495.1 Pseudomonadota bacterium | reverse complement strand
CTCCATCCTCCGTCGGCTGGACGCTGACATTGGATGGAGCGTCACGGAGCTTGATCCAGGCGAACAGCGCCACGGCAAAAGCCGGCAACAGCAGATCGTCGGTGGAGATAAAGAGGCTCAGAACCGCGACGCCCGGCAATGTCGCATACGCGGCGCCCGCCCAGACCGCTTCCGGTCGGTCCCAAATGGTCCGCGCGGCGAACCCTATGAATACGGCTGCCACCGCATGCCCCAGCGGCGCGGCGAAACGGACCCAGAAGGCCGTCTCGGCTGATGCGAGTTCAGTGACCGCGCGGATGACCCATCCTATTAATGGCGGTTTTGAGAAATATCCCAGGGCAAGCTCCCGGCTCCAGTGCCAGTATTGTGCCTCGTCCATGAAGAGATCGAGCGGGGTCAGACCGAAGCAGACGAGACGCCAGACGGTGATCGCCGCGATCGTGATCAACGCGCCCGTCAGATGCCACCGGCCTTCTGCGGCGCCCTCACTCACCGGGCGAGACGCGCATGCGTCTTGCTTCTGCAGACCCGAGGCCCCGGTATTGCCGCCGAATTCCGGTGCCGATGGCTTGCAGAACCTCACCGGACGCGAGAAGAACGCGCGCGACCGCGCGAAGCGCATTCATCGCATCCATCGTCAGGGTCGGCGCGCTTCCGTTCGGTCGGCTGCCGAAATAGGTCCCCAAGACCCGCAGGTCATGCAAGACGCCGTCCCAGGTCAAGCGCCGCCGATGGTGACCGATGGCACACCACCGGTAGAGAATGAGGGCGATCAAGGCCATGAGGAGAACCGCAAAGACCGAGTCGCTGAGGAAATGCCGGCCCATGGCAATGCGAAGGCCGATTCCCAAAAGGGCAACCCCAATTCCGGCGGCCCAAACCAGACGACTCTTGGTTTTGAGCCAGGGCCAGATAAGGGTGCCTGCCAGAATGGCGGTCATGGCGATGCCGGCCCCCTCACCGGACACGAAGGAGCAGTTCGACAGGCACTGGTCCGCGCGTTCGAACGGAAAAGTGAAGATTTTCCAACCACCGAATTCTTCGATATTCGCTGGCCGGGCGCGCCCCCAATGCGCCTTGAGAACCGCATTGACAAGAAGCCCCGGACCGATGGCGAAGGCTGCGGCGACATAGGCAATGATCGGTTTCGGCAGGCTGAGATGGGACCGGAGGCGCCACCACATGACATAGGCGATCACGGCGGTCAGCCCGGTGATCTGGGTTGTGCGCAAGAAAAGCAGCCGGAGCGTCGTGAGTGTCTCGTCCTCTGCCATCCAGAACCCGCGTTCTGGATCGAAGAACAGTCTGGAGACGGAAAGGTCGATCTCCGGCGCCGCGAGGAAGAGGACCATGCTTAGGTTGAGCGCGATGAGGGTTCCGATGAGAAGCGAGACGTAAGGCGGATCGGCGGTCCAGGACGTCCAGGAGCAGCGTCGCGCAAATCGGATCGCTCTGGCTTGGATTCGGCGTCCCAGGTGCCGGAAGACCGGATCCGTGCGCTTGGGGATAAGGCCCGCCCGTAAGATCGCGCGCCCGAATACATAGGTCGTGCCGGCGCCAAGAAGAAGCCCCGCCAGAACGTCGGACGGATAGTGCTTGCCGAGCACGACGCGCGTCGCCGCCAGGATTATGGTCGCAAGCAGAACGACAGAGCGTCGAGCGGGCCACAGCCAGCAAAGAAAGAGGGCCAGCGCTCCCAATGTCGTCGCGTGTCCTGAAGGGAAACTGTTGAATGAAAAACTCAACGCATAGGGGCGGAACATATACGGGCCCAATTCTTCGAACAGGGTCGGTCTGGCCCGGCCGAGCGAGTGCTTGAAAAGCTGAACCGCGATGCCGCTTATGAGCATGAGAAGAAAGAGCGTAATCGCGAGCCGTAAGGTGAGCGCCGCATTGCGTCGCGCGGAGGGGCTTCTTGCCGAGACTTCGATGAAGGCGGCGACCAACATGATGAACGGCAGCAGTATCCCCAGCCATGCACTGTTGCCGACTTGGGTCGTCAGATCGGCGAAACCGATGAGAGACTCCGGGAAATGAGCGAGGGCGCGCATCACGATCGGATCGAATAGAAACGCCCCCAGGAACAGGGCCAGCACTGAAACCACGGCGATGCCGGCCTGCCACGTCATGACGGGACCTCCGCGCAGGGCTTGGCGGCTGCGCCGGGCGGCAGATGGAGGCGTAACCGCACGTCCTGCCCGTTCGAATAGTTGAATCCTTCGATCTCTGCGATGTGGTCTCCGCCCGCTTCGCCCGCGGCATCGGCCGCAATCCAAGCCGCCGCCGCACGTCCCGCGGCAAGAGCTTCTTTCGCCCCCTCGACATCCGTCAGAAGCGTATCACCACCCAAGCGAAACACGGTGCTCGGTTCCCCATGCCCCGCGATAGCGACAGGACCTTCGATGCAGGTCTCCAGCCGAGTTTCCCCGACCATTTTTTCAGCGATCCAAAGGCGATCCATCGACGGAAGACCGAAGCCCGCGGCCGTGGCGAGCATCGCCGCCCCGGACGCACCAAGTGCGATGAGGCCGCGTTCAGGGGCCTCTCGCCAAAGCCAGAAAAGAGCAAGGGCGCCAAAAGCTGTCGAGAGCAGGGCACCAAGCGTAGCCGGCACCGCGATCCCTTCTCCGAGCCGCGCCGGCCCCAGGATCATCAAGGCCGCAAGGGCAAGCGTTGTGCCGGCGAAAAAGAGGGCGCCGAGAATCGAGGACCGGCCCTTGAACCGAAGTCGACCGTCGAGAAGCCCGATTGCCGCGGCCCCGACCACGAGAAGAAGGGCCGGGTAAAGCGAGAGCGGGTAATGCAAGAGTTTCGTCGGAACGATCTCCAGGACGATCCAGGCTGGAATGCACCAGCCCGCCAGCAAACTGAAAGCGACTTCGTCCCGATTGTGCCAGGCCCAGAACGCTGCGGTCGGCACGAGCGCTGTCCAGGGCCAGAATGTAAGCCAGAACGCCATCAGGTAGCTGCCAGGCGGAGCGCCATGACTTTCCTGTCCTGACATGAGCTTGGCGCCGAAATCCTGACCGAGCGAGGCCGACAAGAACGTGCCGTCACTGGTCCAGATAATTGCCAGATACCAAGGGAGCGTGAGCGAGGCGGCCCAAAGCGCGCCGGGTAGGGGATGAAGACGGATCAGCCAGCGCGGATGCCCTTCGCGCACCCAAAGCCAAAAAATCAGTCCCGAGACCGGCAGCATTATGACCGGGCCTTTCAGTAAAACCCCCGCTGCGAGCGCGGTCCAGAAGAGGAACGCGATCCATGCCGCGTTCTGACCGAGCCGTGCGCGAAAAAGCGCCCCCATCGCGAGGATGGTGGCCAGGAGCAGGGCGGCATCGGTCTTGGCCAGACGTGCTTCGACCTGCACGATCAGAAGAGCCGCCATCATCGCCCCGGAAATCGCCGCCGCGCGACGACCGACAAGGGGCGCGCCCGCCCAGGCCAATGTGGCACAAGCCAAAGCAGCGGCGAAAAGGGACGGCAATCGATGCACCCAGATTTCCGATGCGCCGGCCTGTCCG
The DNA here is from genome assembly GCA_039195495.1 of Pseudomonadota bacterium. Lineage (GTDB taxonomy): Bacteria > Pseudomonadota > Alphaproteobacteria > Rhodobacterales > Rhodobacteraceae > JBCCVK01. Next base: position 3,752 of record JBCCVK010000116.1, on the reverse strand, counting down.
CTCAAATTTACTGCCGTCGCCTGGAGCCAGTAGATACCGGCCGGTTTCTTATATCGCGTCTCATCCGGGAAACGGATGTCTACCCAATCGCCCGACACGGACATTTGACGGCTGGCCTGCGCAAAGCGCGCCTCGTCGCGATCTGTCACCGGCAGCGTCGCCAGCCCCGGAGAGAGGACCGCCAGGGCCAAAAGGGTCAGCATGATGTAAAGACGCAAGCTCAAGCGCCCGGTGGTGAGTTCGGCCCCGACTGCGCTATGGGCTGTCATCGCTTATCGGACTGGGGTTTCGGCCATCGCATCGTGGCGTGCCGCCCGATGGATGAGCACAAGATTTCGAACGTACACGACTAACCCGGTCGACTGACCGATGATGAAGACAACGTCCTGGCGATAGACGGCGTAGGTGAAAAGGATCACGCCACCTGCGATCGAGAGATACCAGAAGGCCACTGGGATATAGGACCGGCCGGCACGCTCAGATGCGATCCATTGCACGATGAAGCGCGATGCGAACGCAAGCTGCGCGCTCAAACCAAGCGTGACCCACCAGAACTCGGTCCAGTCATCGATCTTCAAGAGCTCGAATATCATCTCTTTCATGTCGCAGCCCCTCTTGCGCCTCCGCGCCGGATCTCAACCTCAGCGCGTCGGAGGCATTTGCGACGGCGGATCAGCCAGGCTACGCCGAGAAGATCTGTAATGCCGACGAATGCGCGCTGAAGATTGTTGTATTTCGATCGCCCCGACAAGCGCGGCGCGTGCGCCACATCGACATGTGCGACCTCCCACCCGTCGCGGGCAAACAGGGCGGGCAGAAATCGGTGCATGTGGTCGAAATACGGAAGTCCGAGAAAGGCGTCCCGCCGAAAGGCTTTGAGGCCGCAGCCCGCGTCGCGGGTCCGATCACCCAGGATCGTGCCGCGAATGGCGTTGGCGAATTTCGACGCGAGCCGTTTGGATAGGCCGTCATTGCGTTTCACGCGCTGACCCGCCACCAAGCCGAGTGTGTCGGAAGCGCCCGCCGCCGAAAACGGCTCCAGCAGTTTCGCTATCTCGGTGGGCGGGTTCTGACCATCGCCATCGAGCGTACAGATAATCCGTCCTCGGGAGGCGCAAACAGCCTCATGGATCGCAGCCGATTGTCCGGCGGACCGGGGCAGCGTGACGATGGTCAGGCAAAGTTCCGGATATGCGGCGCCATAGTCGCGCAGCGCCCGTCCTGTCCCGTCTTTCGATCCATCATCGGTCACGCAAATCTCATAGGGACCCAATGCGCCCGCAGCAGCCCTGCATCCGTCAAGCAGGGGTTCGACGGCGTCGGCCTCGTCTCGCATCGGGATCACGATCGATATTAAATTCTCACCGTCGGTTCGCGCTGTATCCGACATAACTAGAGACCCGCTCGTCACTGGCCGGTTCATTGGCCGCGCCTCTTGTGAGTGTATTGTGCATTTCGCCGCTAAGTAGCGGCGGATTGTAACAGTCTTGCAATGTCTTCCGTCGTTCCGGACGCAACCGGGAACCATTCACTTTCCGCGCCGCAGGCCGGATCCACCTTCCCAACCGGTGACTCGATGCCCATTTTCGGGGTGTTGATATGATCGTCTCACACATGTCGGGGATGTCTTCTCTCCTTTCTATGGATATAGTTTTCCAATCTGTCAACGCGCATTCTCTTAGCTTCCTTCCCTTCCGCGTCTCGGGTTCTCTTCGCGCTCTTTGGCGCGCGATGGGGTTGGCTGGGGCGGGTCGGCAAGGTTGAAACCGCGATTGGATCGAAGCCGCTGTCAGAGAATGCGCGCCCGTATCCCGCGCCCCTTCGGGCATCGTCCCCGATGGGCGCTCGGATATCCGATTCTACCGTCTGTTGTCGCGATCGCGTCGACGCGACCTGAAACTCGACCCCGTCGCGCATCATCGCCTGCGGGAGGAGGGCGAGACGCCTGGGCCGGCGCCACGCTGGCCTTTCTCATGGCCGAGCGCGCACCGATTGCCAGAGCCCGGGACAGGCGCCGACGTCGCGCGACTTCTTGAAGCGACGCCGATCATCCATGGCGATCGATACGCAAGCCCCAACTCCAAGGCTGTTCGGCTGGATCGGATGCCGATTGCGCCTTGTTCACCGCATCGCGCACGGGCCGGGTTTTCGGGGTCGTTCCCATGGCCCAGCCGACGATGCGCCGCCAGAACGCGCCGAACGCCGCGGCGCGGTATCGGTTCATTTCGAAAGAAGCCGCTCCAGTTGAGCGGCGGCCCCCCGAAGCGCCCCGATGAATTCCAGGCTGCGACCGACGTCGAACCGCTGTGTCGGAGCGTGAAACGAAAGGGTTACCATCAAACGTCGATTCGCATCGAGAACGGGAACCGCCAATGCGATCATGTCGGACATGAATTCCTCGCGATCAAGCGCGTAACCTTTCGAACGGATGGTCTCGAGCTCGGACAGCAAAGCCTCTTGATCGGTGATCGTGTTGGGGGTGTGGGGCACGAGATCGGTGGCGCTCAGGTAGCGGTGCAGATGATTGGGCGCGAGTGAGCTCAGATACATCTTACCGCTGGCGGTACAGTAGAAGGGCACACGTGTTCCGACCGGCAACTGAATGCGCAAGGGCCATTCGGTCTCGACCCGCTCAAGATAGATCATCGCATCCCGGTCGGGCAGCGCAATGTTGCAGGTTTCTCCGATCTCGCGGCTCAGTTTGTTGAGGATGGCCTGTCGCGCCGTGCGAATCCGCAGCGAGGAAAGGATCCCGCCAGCCATGGTTCGCAGGCGCGGGCCAGCCGAATAGGTGCGGCCATCCATATCGCGCTGAAGAAACCCCTCCTCTTCGAGCGTGGAGAACAGGCGATGGATCGTTGGCTTGGGTAGACCAAGCGCCTCGTTCACGGATGTCGGGGTGACGGGAACACCGGCCCGGGCGATTTCCTCGATCACGAGCAGAAGCCTGAGATTCGTGGGGATCGTTTCGTTTCTGGGCCCGTCCATGAAATGATTTCCGTCACCGCTGCGGCAACAGCACCGTCGAAAGCTCGGGCACCAAAGCCACCATCAGCCAAACCGCGATCAGCGCAACAAGATAGGGCACCGTATAGCGCAACAGTCGGAAATATGGAACGCCCGTGACGCCCGAAGCGACATAGAGGTTCAGACCGTAAGGGGGCGTTATGAACCCGATCGAGGCCCCCACGAGGAAGATGACCGCGAACTGCACGGGCTCCACCCCGACGGAATGTGCGATGGGGGCGAGTATGGGCGCGAGAATAATCGTGACCGGCAGGCTTTCCAGCACCATACCCGAGATGAAAACGATCGCCATGGAAGTGAAGAGCACCGCATGGTAACCGCCCATGGAGGTGACGAAGTTTCCGATGATTTCCTGCGCGCCGAGCACCGAGAGGATTTGCTGCATCACCACCGATATCGCAATGAGCGGCGCGAGGATGCCGGTGATCTGGGCCGAACGCATTGTGATCGAAGGCAGCTCCACCGGTCCGAATCCCTGCACGACAAGCATCTGGGCAAAGGACTTCTCGGAAATCTTCTTGTCCTCGCGACCATCCATGAGCCGGTACAGCGGCAAGCAGAGAAAACCGACGATCACACAAAACCCCACGGTGACGCCCGCCGCCTCGGTCGGGGAGAACTTGCCGGTGTAGATACCCCAAAGAACGAGTCCGATGGCAAAGAAGCCCAGCCAAGCGCCGAGGGCCATCTTATTGCCCTGTCCGCGTCCCGGGTGATCAAGACGG